>JBJEZZ010000001.1:0-6359 GCA_051887655.1 Candidatus Methanomethylophilaceae archaeon
ATTCCGTCAAAGAGTTCATGTCACGTAAGAAAAAGTTGGCTGATTACTTCGATGAATCTGTGAAAGGAGACATCTTCGATTTCATCCCGCCACAAAGGACCAACCAGATCTTCACACCCAAGAAAGTGGTGAAGGAGATGGTTGATATGTTGGAGAAGGAGAATCCTGGATGCTTCAATGATGAGAACAAGACCTTCGCCGACCTGTATATGAAGTCCGGACTGTATCTTGCAGAGATAGTCAAGAGACTCTATCGTAGCGAACGTCTGAAGTCTTTATTCCCTGATGAAAAAGACCGGCTGAATCACATATTCGCCGATCAGATTTACGGACTTGCGCCTACAGAGATAATCTACCACATCACACTATCATTCCTTCTAGGATTCAGCGATAAGATTGAAATTAAGAAACATAACATTAAGATGTGTGATTTGTTGCAATACGCAAAGGAAGACAAATTTGAGGAAAAACTGAAAGAAGTGTTTGATTTCTGACCAAGAAATCGTCATCAACTTGATTTTATTATCATGGATAGAAATATGAAGAATTTCAGATTCGATATCGAGAGACATTTCAATAAAGAGATGAAAGATTTCACAACTGAAGATTACAACACGTTAACAGAGAGTTTGACAAATTTCACTTGTGATTATATCGATTTCAATTTATTCGAATTAGAATGCTACTTTTCCAACCTTAGATATGTCCTTTCCAATAAAGTTAGCAAGAATTCCCCATATTATGGAATGGCTCATTTGTTTAATCCATATCAGAAGATGGTCTTCAAGTACGTGCCATCGGAATATGCTGAATCCACTTTGGAGAATGAGGAACTGTTTTTCCGGTTCTTCGACGAATTGTGTGGGTGACCACGTTCACACAGGTGTAGTCTGCGCTCCGCGCGACTACACCCTGTGAGAACTCAAAAACAAGGTCGACGATTCACTCGGGGGCCCGCGGGACCCCACTCGTTCATCGTCTCATTGATGGCCTCGGCTACGCCATCGGCCTGTGAAGGACAGTCACCATGTCATCCTGAAAGGAGGGATCAGCACAGTCCTGAACCGCGGAGATAGCACATGGTGCGGAGATTCCTCCAATCCCTGTATCCTCTTGCACGTCTCTTCACGGCCTGTATGACACTGTTCATACCCTCCATCACACCGTTGTTTATCTTGGAACGGAACCAATTCAAAATCTCGGAGAAGTGATTGCCCACCACTTTGATGATATCCTTCAATGCCGAGATGCCTGTATGTTCGGCCGTTATCAGCCAATCCAACAGATGATTGGCAGCATCATATCCGCTCTCATAGTCCCAAGTGTCCCTCAGGGATTCCTTCAATCCGTATACTATACCGATCTCCATATGGGATTCCAGAATCCAATCGACCCTTTCCTTCTGGGAAGGTGACAGATTCTCCACGTTCCTCAACAGAACAAACCTCTGTCCCTTGAGTTTGGTGGCATCCTTCAATCTGCCCCCCTCCCTCAGGACGTTCCATTCGTGTCTTCTCGCTCTATCCACGGCGAGACTCATGTGCTGCATCACATGATATCTGTCATACGTGACGATGGCATCAGGGAATTCGTTCTTGATTCCGGACAGGAATCCCTTTCCCATATCGCAACAGACGAACTTCACATTGGATGCCTTGCCACCGTGTGCTTCCAGATGTTCCCTGAATCTTGTCACGGATGATGCATCGTTACCGTTGGTGACGAACACGATATTATGATCCTCATCAACGAAGATGCTCACATACCTGTGACCCTTCCTACAGGAAGTCTCATCCACATAGAATCTGTCCAATTTCGACAGATCCTGGTGCCTCATCCTCTCTTCGACGTGCTTCTACTACACTCTCCATAGGCGTTTATCCGTCACACCAAGATACCTTCCAGCGGTATTGACAGGCATCTCCTTCATCAATTCCACACTCTTGATCTCGAACAACAGTGTGAAACCGCTGTTCTCCTGTGCCCATGGAACATCCGCAAGCATGACCTTCCCGCATTTCGGACACTCCATACGGGGAACCGCACAATGGAGATGACATTCCATGTCGAAGAAATCCATGTGCTGCCAGGTCCTTTCGCGTTTATCATAGCCTTTGCATGAGCATCCGCAATCGGGACAGATATGTTCCACCTTTCCTTTGGAACGGATGCGGATGTCGACCCTGGTCTCGGTATCGTCGATGTTTACAGAGAACACCTCCCACGGATCCGATAGGTGCAGGGCCTTGGTGAACAGCTTCTCCGCACTCTTGCTCATGCGAAATGCATCGTATTCCTCCGAAATAAATGGTTCTTAAGCCTCTCCGATTGGGCCCACATCGGAAAAACTGCTGGCCCACACAAAACGTCGAAGAGGCATTTTTTTCAAGATCAGGACCGTATCGGTACGACCCCTATCTGAAGTAATATATATTCAGAATTTATTGGATATATCCAAGAAATTCGGAATAGTTGATATGGAGATAAAGAGGGACAGGTATCTGGAACGCCTGAAGAGGCTGCGGTTCAAAGGCGGAGTGAAGATCATCACCGGTCTAAGACGCGGCGGAAAATCATATCTCCTGTTCAATATCTTCCGTGATTATCTTCTCGAATCGGGGGTGCCCGAGGATAACATCATCGCCATAGCATTGGATTCGGTGGAGAACAGACATCTTCGCAGTGCGGAAGCTCTCTATAAGGAGGTGGTATCGCGCATCAAAGACGATTCCGAATATTATGTGATGATAGACGAGATACAGTTCGCGGATGATTTCGTGGATTTCGTCAACGGATTGGTCGGAAGGAAGAATGTCGACCTCTATATCACGGGGAGCAATTCCAAATTCCTGTCATCGGACATCGTCACCGAATTCAGAGGCAGAGGGAGCGATATCAACGTCCGTCCCCTGTCATTCTCCGAGTACCGTGATGCGGTCGACATGGATGACCGCACCGCATGGCATACCTATCTCACATACGGGGGTCTTCCGGAATCCGTCGAATTGATAGATGAGGACAAAGTGAACTATCTGACCGAATTGATAAAGGTGGTCTACATGAGGGATATGATCGAAAGGAAGAGGGTGAGGCTGCCGGATGTGTTGGACAAGGTGTTCGACATCCTCTCTTCGGCAGTGGGTTCCCTGACGAATCCCAACCGTATCGCCGACATCATGCACAACGGCAAGATCGATGTGGACGGCAACACGGTGACGAATTACATCTCCCATTTGGAAGATGCCTTCCTTTTCGAACGGTCAAAAAGATTCGATCTCAAAGGTAACGCATATATCGACACCCCGTCCAAGTATTATGCGGTCGACCTCGGTATCAGGAACGCGAAACTGGGTTTCAGGCAGAATGAATACAACCATCTCATGGAGAACGCAATCTACAACGAACTCAGATACAGAGGGTATTCTGTCGATGTAGGCGTCATCGGCATCAGGGAGTACAGGATGGGGAAGAGGGATTACAAGCAGTTGGAGATCGATTTCGTGGCCAATAAGGGCAGCGACAGAATCTACATCCAATCCGCGTACAGGATGGACGAGCCGACTAAGAGGGATCAGGAGCTGAGGCCGTTCCTGAAGATCAATGACGGATTCAGGAAGATCGTTCTGGTCGGTGACGATGTCCCGCCGCATGTGAATGAAAAAGGGATAATGATGATGAATGTCATCGATTTCATGAAGGATCCGGACAGTCTCGAAAGAATCTAATCAGAATTCATTGGATATATCCACATGATTCTGAATATGCGAGAGGGGCGGATTGTCCATGTCGATATGCATGGTATGTAACCACTCTTCATTCGAAGAGTTATGAGGAGCCACTGTCTTTCGGATCGTAGATATACAGCAGTCTGTGTCCGTCCTTTCCGAATTTCCTTATCAGTCCCATTTCCATGAGTCTCATAAGGTCCCTTCTGATCGTGGATACCGTTGTCCGGTATTTCACGGACAGTTCGTATTGGGACACCGGACCTTCGTCGTGCATCATATCTGTGAGAATCTGCAACTGTCTGTGATTCAATCCTTGTCTTTCCAGATCCTTCGTGGCGGCATTCCGTTCTTCCGTCTTCCTTTCCAGATATGTGTCGAAGACATCCATCGCCTCCAGGATCATCTTCAGATTGTATCTGATGAAGTAGGTCATGTCCCCGACATCCCGAACGGTCCGAGGCATCCGCTGCCGGGACCCGCAGGTCCGGCACGGATGTTCCATTCACCGATGTCACGGCTACACATCAATCGTTGATGTCGTGTTTCGGAGCCTTCAGTCCCTCGATCTCTATGCCGTTCTTCTGGGCGTAGTCCCAGAGTGCGGCATGGATCGCCTCTTCCGCCAGGAGCGAACAGTGGATCTTGACCTGTGGAAGTCCGTCCAGGGCCTCCATCACGGCCTTGTTGGTTATCTTCAGTGCCTCGTTGACGGATTTTCCCTTGACCATCTCCGTGGCCATGCTGCTGCTCGCGACCGCCGCACCGCACCCGAACGTCTTGAACTTGCAGTCTCTGATTATACCGTTCTCGTCTATGTCGAGGAATATCCTCATGATATCCCCGCACTTCGCGTTACCGACAGTGCCGATACCCGATGCGTTCTCGATCTCGCCCACGTTCCTGGGGTTCGTGAAATGGTCTATCACCTTCTCGCTGTAAATGCCGTCGTACATCTTACGCCTCCTGTTGTTTGAGGAAATCGTCATAGAGCGGGGACATGGACCTTATCCTCTTCACCGCGACCTTCAGACAGTCCACCGCACGGTCTATCTGTTCCATCGTGTTGTTCTCGGAGATCGATGCTCTGATGGAACCGTGTGCGATCTCATGCGGAAGTCCGATCGCGAGCAACACGTGGGACGGGTCCAGCGAACCGGATGCGCAGGCCGATCCCGTGGATACGCATATCCCGTTCATACCCAGATTCATCAGCATGGATTCGCCCTCCACGAATCTGAAGCTGAAGTTCGCGTTGCCGGGGAGTCTCTCCGTCCTGTGTCCGTTCAGTCTGCAGTACGGGATCTCCTCTTCCACGCGCTTTATGTAATGGTCCCTCATCTCCGTCACTCTGGCGATGTTGGATTCCATGTCCCTGTACGCTATCTCGGCGGCGGCCGCCATGCCGACTATGCCCGGGACGTTGGTGGTGCCTGCGCGCCTCCCGTTCTCCTGTTCCCCGCCGTGCATGAAAGGGGGGAGTCTGATCCCTTTCCTGACGTATAGGAAGCCGATACCCTTCGGACCTCCGAACTTGTGACCGCTGGCACTCAGCATGTCGATGTTCATCGCCCTCACATCGATCGGGATGTGGCAGAATGCCTGTACCGCATCCGTGTGGAACAGTATACCTTTCTCGCGGGCTATCCTACCGATCTCCCATATCGGTTCCACGGTACCGATCTCGTTGTTGGCGGTCATCACGGATATCAGGGTGGTGTCGTCGCGTATGGCATTCACCAAATCATCGATCCTCACGCGTCCGTATTCGTCCACGCCGAGTCTGGTCACCTCGAACCCTTCCTTCTCCAGATAATCCGCGGTCTCGGTTATGGCGTGGTGTTCGATCGCCGATATTATGATGTGCCTGCCCTTCTTGGCATTCATCTTCGCACCGGAGATCAGTGCCCAATTGTCGGATTCAGTACCGCCCGATGTGAAATATATCTCGGAAGGGTCCGCGTTGAGCACCATCGCGATCCTTTCCCTGGCGTCCCTGACCGCGTCCTTGGGCGTTCTGGCCATCGGGTGTATGCTGGAAGGGTTGGCGTATTCGCCTTTGAGGTATGGCATCATAGCGTCCAACGCCTCCTTCTTCAGAGGGGTGGTCGCCGCATTGTCAAGATATATGCTTTCCATATGTTCCACTTCTTTACGCATTCGTGTCATTCCTGATGCGATTCTATGCTCCTTTTATCGGAAAAGTGGTATTTGTAATTACCTACCAAGTAAGTAGGTAGGTTTTAATAGACGATACGCATCGTGATATCCAGAGGTCATGCGACCGGAAGAACGGAAACGACAGAGGAAGGTGGACCATACGGTACTCTACGATTCGATTGACAAGACGATAGGCGGAACGCCGCTGATAGAGCTGAAGAATATAGAGAAGGAATACGGGCTGAAGGCAAGACTGTTCGGGAAGGTGGAATTCTTCAACCCCGCGGGATCCGTGAAGGACCGTATCGCGAAGGCGATGATAGACGAATTGGAGGCATCCGGCAGGATAGATAAGGACACCATCCTGATAGAGCCCACCTCCGGGAACACGGGTATCGCACTCGCATCCATCGCCACCGCGAGAGGTTACAGGATCAAGATCGTCATGCCCGAGACCATGTCCGTCGAGCGCCG
>JBJEZZ010000002.1:0-88563 GCA_051887655.1 Candidatus Methanomethylophilaceae archaeon
TATCATCGGTCAGCGGGACCAACGTGATCTTGTAGGTGCAGAGACCGGGGACGGCAGGCATCTTGTCATACATGGCGAGATATTCGGGCAATGAGACATCCTGACAGACGTAGATCGAATCGAACGCGGAGAACTCCACCATGGCCGCCCATTTTCCACTGTCGATGAGTGCGTCCACACCGGTGAGTTTGAACATACAGGGCTCCTTGGCAAGGTTATTGATCTCGAACACATAGGAATACGTGTTACCTCCGACGTTGTCGGATGTCTTATTGACATAGACACTTCCGTCATAGGCGGCCGTGGTGTCGGTAATGAACACATACACGTTGTGGGACGAGGAGCTGAACGTCACCATCATCTCGGAACTGGTCAGACTGTAGAGGCTGCTGTTGTAGTATCCGATGACGGTGACCTTCTCATTATCGTGTTCGGCAGGGACGTAGATCTTGGAGACGTTGATATCGTTTCCGTCCACGACGACTGCGGACTCCCATGCACTTCCGAGCTTGATGGAGTAGTATGCGCCGGTGTCGCCCTCGTTCTCGAACACGTTGTCGATGACCATGGTGACCTTCTTGTAGACCCCTGTGCCTTCGATGGTGACTTCGGTACCCACTTCGACGGAAGCCACCGAACTGGCTCCGTTGATTGCGAAGTTCTTGGTGGAATCCTCCGCCACATTGATGTTATCGAATTCGGAGGTGTAGGTCGTATTGTCCTTGGACAATTCGAACTCGAATTTCGCATTGTCGGACTTGTAGATCACGACACTGTATGTACCGTCGTTCACATCCGCGGTGATCGCGACTCCGTCGGAGAGTGTGACGGTGAGCGTACCGTCGGCGACCGCACCCGCGAATCCCTTGACGGTGACCGCATCATTGAGTACGGATGCATTCACGTGGACATCCACGGCGTCATCGATGCTGACCTGTCTGTACAGGATCTTGCCGTCGCTCTTGAAGGTCATCAATGCGGTTCCGAGGTCCTTGGTCTTGAGGAGGTACTCCTTTCCTTCGGAAACGGTGTTCCCGATCTTGAAGTCGGTACCGTCCACGTCGACGGAGACTCCGTCGGCGAGACCGGACACCACGGCCCTGGTATAGGAGATCTCGGAGATGTCGCTGACACCGAGGAACTCCCTGAGACTCAGCTTGAACGTGTCGCCGCTGATGGCGAGAACGTTGGGATCCAGATAGTAGGTTCCGCTGGCGTAATAGTATCCGCTCGGATCACTGCCGGTTCCGATCTTTCCGAGGGTGAATGACACGGAATAGGTCACTGTGAATCCTTCCGTAGCGGCACCGCCCACCGTGGTCTCGACCGAACCCGCCTTGAGATAGCTGCTGTCAAGAGCGGGGTCGAGATCGTTCACCAGCACCACCTTCATGTCGCCCGTGACCGTAGAGCTCCTCGTGAGATACACGGTGTAGGACGGGGAACGGTTCTCGCTGTCCACGGTGTACTCAGAATTCAGGCTGGTGACATCGCCGTCCTTGAACCTGAGGTTTCCGCTGCCATCGAGTGTGACGGTGACCTTCGCACCCATATCCTTGGGCAGGAAGAACTTGTAACTGCCGTTGGAATCGGTGTTGAAGTACATGGATCCGTTCAATCCCTCGATGCCCAGATCGGAGACCTTGACGTTCAGATACGGCATGCTGACACTGGACCACTTGGGTGATGCGGTGATCTTGTCCGCTTCGACCATGTTGACGGTGATGCCGCTGGTCTCGGTACCGGGGGACTTCACGAAACAGGCCTGAGAGGATCCGTCGGTGGCATAGATCAGTTTGTCCTTGCCCGTCGGCACGTTGTAGAACTTGAATGTTCCATCACTCGCCGCGGTGGTCTTGAACATCATGTTCCCGAAGTTTCCGCTGTCGTCGACGTAGTAGAGGGTCACGGTTCCGGAGACGGGGACGCCGCTGCTGTTCTTCAGGACACCGGAGATGGTTCCGCTGACGGAGTCCTTGAAGTCATACAGGGACGCGTCGGTGTAGTTCGCGATATCGCTGACGGTCGCGACATACACCGTACCTCCGTTCATGTAGGACACCCTGTATGCGGTGGGACCGTATGCGGATGCGGGAAGAACGACGGACGTTCCTCCGACCGGGACGTAGACGGATGTCGTGTAGACATCGTTCATGAACTCCACGGTCTTTCCTTCGAAGTTGCTGCCGTTCAGGGTCACCTCCACACCGCTGGTGACCGTGATGGTCTTGCTTCCTGCGGAGGACACGGAGAAGCTGGGACTCTCGATCCAATATCCGTCGGCATATACGACGTAATCTCCCTTGGGAACGGTGAATTTGAACGTACCGTCATCGGATTTGTCGATATCGTTCACGGTGGCGTTCGCACCGACGACATCTATCCAGATACCTACACCGGAGACGTTGCCGTCCTTGAGGGTTATGCTGTACTCGTACGCATCCATCCACATGTCCACCTTTGCCGTGGCGGATGTGCCCGTGGAGAAGGATCCGCTGTAGATGGTCGTGTCGCCCCTTTTGACGGTCACATCGTAGGTCCCGTAGACCAACGCGATCGTGCGGGACGTCTCGTTCCCGGTGGTGAAGGTGTGCTCCTCCCCGGTGACGGTGTTGGTCACGGTCCAGCTGCATCCGTTGATGTTGAACGTGGGACTGATACCGCTGGAAAGTTTGTATCCGAGGGAGAGTTCGACGTCCACCTCGGCCACCGTGGGGGTCGTGACCGCATCCGCGGAACAGGTCGCGAAGACGAAACCGCCGGTGACTCCGGAGGAACCTGCATAGAACATCAGGGTGGTGTTGGCGGGATCCTTCACGTAGAGCTTGTAGTTGCCGGATGCGTCGGTGAATGTCGTGGAACAGAGGTTCCCTGCCGCATCGTAGGCGGATACACGGACCTCGCCCTTCTCGGTGACGCCGTTGACGCTTCCGGAGATCTCGGAACCGGTGCTGTTGGGCGTGTACTTCACGATCACGGGTAGCCCGGAGAGATAGTTGATACGTCCGCCCTCGAGCTTCTGCTTGGCGATGGCCTCGTTACCGTCCATCTGTACCCATCCGTCGCCGGATGTCTCGGCGTTGTCGTCGGGGTTGTACATGACCTGCCAGTAGACCACGGTGTAGTTGCTGAGTCCGTATCCGGGGCACATCCTGACGGATGCGTCCGCGTTGGACAGTGCGACCATGTACTCGTAGATGGAGGAGTAGCCTGCCTCCGCGGGGGACATTCCGATGTATGTCCTGTAGAGCAGGGTGTCGTACATCGCATCGGTGAATCCGTAGATTCCATAGTAGTACGCGTAGTAACCGAACTGCGTGAACTTGCTGACGGTGTAGGTGGAGGTGTCCACGTTGTATGCGTTGAGGAGCGCCATCTCGTTGAAGATGCCGGCGTATCCGTAGTAGAACGGCATCATGTCGCCGGTGACCATGATGAAGGGTGTGGCAAGGTCCTTGGAATCGGAGAGCTTGTCGTACGCCTCGTTGATGGTGTAGAGGGGGCACTCGGATGCGATGTAGTTGGTGAGGAACAGGTACTTGACGTTCTCGTCGCTGATGTCGGAACCGACCTTTCCGTAGGTGTCGACATCGGTGGTGACGATGTACCTGACGGTCTTTCCGCCGACGGTGAAGGATGCGTCCTTCAGGACGTTGTCGATCATATCGATCGTGGAAGCACTGAAACCTGCATTGCCGAGCGCGGTCCTCACGTCCTCGGTGACGCCGCCGAGATAGATGATGGCGTTCAGCAGGATGGCCGCGGACGATTCGCCGGTGATCGCATCCCCGAGGAGGATGTTGGACACTCCGACAGCTCCCCTTCCGTTGGTATCGGTGTAGGACTTCAGTCCTCCGTAGAGGGGTGCGTCGGTGGAGTAGTCGATCCAAGTGGCGAGAGCGCCGCCGGACGCGTCGGGGTCGGTCGAGATCGCCTTCATCGCGTCCCTGACCTTCCAGGACTCATCGGTCTTGACGTAGTATCCGAGAGCGCCGAAGGGGGACGTTCCGATGACGGAATCCACCTGTTCGTTGTAGTCGGAGGCATCGTTGCTGGGGATGGCCGCGTCGATGGCGTACATCGCGTTGGGTCCCGCGACGAGCAGGAGGGCCACGACGAGGGATGCGAGGGGTGCGGGGGACAGGATCCTCCTGACCTTGAGCTTCCCTGCGGCGGTCTTGATCGCCGCGAAATACGCCTTGAAGTCGACGTGTGCGAGCACCCATACCACGACGGCCGCGAATCCGAGAGCGAATGCGGGGGTGGCGATGGCCGCCTCGACGGAGTTGTGTCCGCAGGTGAGGGTGGTCACGAACATCCATACGAGGAGGAAGATGAAGGGTGAGGAACCGGAGTTCCTGTTGAACCTGCACAGCATACCGATGACGGCGATGAACAGGAACCAGTATGTGATGGGACCGTAGTAGGTGGACAGCGTGGAGAGCGAGAGTTTCATATCGCCGAGTGTGGCCGCATAGGCACTGTCGTACACGCTGTTGCCGGAGACGATCGCGTTGAAGAAGTCGGGCATGACGAACGCGAGGACCGCGAGGACGACGACCGCCACGACCGCGAAGGCGGGGATCGTGATTGTCCAGGGGGTCTTGCGCATAGCTGCGAATCCGGTGCAGAGCGCACTGATGAAGACCGCCAGGAAGACAGTACCGGATGCGACCTCGGTCCACAGTCCGAGAGGCGCGTAGTACACCGCGGACACCGCCGCCATGATGATGACGGCGAGGGAGTACACGACCGCCATGGGCATGGGGTCCTTCCCCTTGAAGCGGTCGATGAGGACCTGGATGACCATCACGGTGAGGATGGGCAGGAGGATCGCGCGGTATCCTGTCCAGGACAGTGCGACCAATGCAAGGAAGATTCCGGAGATAGCGGAGAATCCGTATGCCTTCTTGCGGGTGGCCTCCTCCCCCTCCTTATATCCGACGGTCTCGACCGCCCTGTACAGGAAGTAGACCGCGATGATCAGGAGGAACAGCACGAAGGACGTCCCCGTACCGTTGGAGAACACGCTCTCCCTGATGAAGATGGGGCAGAGAGCGACGAAGAGGGCTACCAGATACCCTGCGAGCCTGGACCTGAGGACCTGCTTCCCGAGATAGTAGGACGCGATGACCGCAAGGACCGCGAACACGGGCCCGGAGGTCGCGAGGACCATGGAGGATGCCAGGACGGGATCGGAGACGAACACGTTGGCCAGTGCGGCGAACGGGTACATCAGGAGCGCGAACAGCACGGACGACACCGTCGCCGTACCGTAGGGGTAGAAGACTGAACCGTCGGTGAGGATGAGCGTTCCGTTGGCGACGAGTTCGCTGAGGATGTACAGGTTGTTCGTGGACGTTGAGCCTCCGGAGAGGGCGAAATCGCTGCCGGCGGAAGTGCCGATGGCGAATGCAACCCTCACGAAGGCCGCGATGAACACAATCGCGACCATTATGAGGAACGGTACGCGGTTGAATTTGAAGCCTGCAGGTTTTGCCTGCGCTTCGTTCGATTCGGCCTTGATTTTGCGCATTCTATATTCTCCGCAATAGAATGGACGACCATAATCCAGACCGTATTTAATCGTTGCCTCAACCTATTATAATAATGGAAAAGGGTTTCGGACATGTGCCAGACATCTAAAGATGCCCATTCATATCAAATGGCGGATGGATTCCGCTATCCCGCGCGCGACCGCCGCGGGGTCCTCCGCGCCGTATATCGCGCGTCCGACGATGACGTAATCGGCACCCGCCTCGATGGCGGCGGCCGCGGAACCGCCCTGTGCCCCCACACCGGGCGTGAGGATGAGGCGGTCGCCCACTATGCCGCGTACGAATCTGATCCTGTCGGGACGCGTGGCTGGTGCGATGAAGCCCTTGGCACCGTTCTCGCAGCCCATTTTCGCCAGGTCGCCGGCGGCCGGTGCGGTGAACATCGTACCTCCAGGGTGGCTCATCTCGGTCACGGCGATGATGTCGGCCTTCCCGCCGGCCGCCTCGACGGCCGCGCGCATAGAATCGTCGCCGGTGAATGCATGGACTATGACGGCGGATGCACCCCTGCTGACACAGTTCTCCACGATCAGCCTCACGGTGTTGGGTATGTCGGCCACCTTGAAGTCGCAGATGACGTCGGTGACCGCGGCGAGACGATCGATCATGTCCGGACCCGCGGACAGTACCAGCGGCCAGTTTATCTTCACGGCGTCGATGTACTCGGCGACATCGTTGACTATGCGCATGGCCTTCTCGGGATCGGTCTCGTCCAGTGCGAGGACCACACCTGTTCTTCTCTTCATGAACCGATATCTCCGACAAGGATTAATAACGTGTTGCAGAGATTACGGCACGATGAAATTCGAGAGGATGGACTGCGGATCCATGCACAACGGCCCTCTGGCCGAGGGGTGCAAACACTGCGTCGACGGCGGGAAGATGGTATTGTTCGTGACCGGAAGATGCGACACCGGATGCTACTACTGCCCCGTCGGACCCTCCAAGAAGGGTAAGGACGTGGTCTACGCCAACGAACTGTGCACACGCAGCAAGGCCTCGATAATAGAGGAGGCGGAGTCCATGGACGCCACCGGCACCGGCATCACCGGAGGCGACCCCCTGATCAACACCGAGAGGACGGTCGATGCCATAAGGATGCTGAAGGAACATTTCGGTCCGGAGCACCACATACACCTATACACGTCCACCATGGATGCCGATAAGGTCGCCGCCGTCGCGGAGGCGGGATTGGACGAGATACGCTTCCATCCCCCGCTCGACAGATGGTCCGATATGGAATCCACGCCCCTCAGGGACATCATCAAGGGTCTGCAGATAGACGTCGGTATCGAAGTGCCAACACTCCCGGATCACAGGGAGGAGCTGGACGATCTGATAACTTTCGCGGAATCCGCGGGCGTGGATTTCGTGAACCTCAACGAACTGGAGTTCTCCGAGAGCAACTGGGACATGATGGACAGGTACGGATACGACCTCGTGGACGAGCTGTCGTCCGCCGTCGAGGGGTCCGCTGAGACGGCACGTTACGTCATGGAGAGACACCCCAACATCCCCATACACTACTGCTCGTCCGTATTCAAGGACGGGGTGCAGCTGAGGAACCGTCTGATCAGGAAGGCCACCCACTCCGCGAAGGAGTACGAGGTCATCACCGAGGACGGTACGGTGATCAAGGGGGTCCTGTACGGGGACCTGGAATCCGCCGTGAGACTCCTGGCGGAGGACTACGACGTCCCGGACGAGCTCATGTATCTGGACACCGAGAGGAACAGGCTCGACGTGGCACCGTGGGTCCTGGAGGAGATCGCCGAGGAGCTCCCGTACAGATGCTACGAGGTGGAGGAATACCCCACCGCTGACCGTCTGGAAGTGGAGAGGGCGCCTCTCAACCGATGGCGCCCGTGAGGATCCCGTGAAGGAAAACGGGTTTTGGTTAAGTGGTTTCCATCCGTGAGGATGACCGACCGCAGGGGACGGTCAGTCCACGCTGATGCTCTGGATCTCGTGGTGCCTGTTGACGATGTCGCGGGCGATGCGGAGATTCTTCCCGGCCTTGCCGATTGCCCTGCCCTTGAGCTTGGGATCGACGGTGACGGTAGCATGCGTGATGTTGCCGCGCTGCTCGATCTCGACCTTCTGAGGACCGTAGATGTGGAACACGTTCATGACGAACTGTTCCGGGCTCTCGGAATATTCCACTACCTGGATGTTCTTCCCGGTCTTCTCCTTAAGCATGATCACATGCTCGCCCTTCTTACCGACGGCGATGTTCCCCTGGCCCTTGTCGACCACGAAAACGAGTTTGTCCTCGGTATCCATGCAGTCCTTGACGTTCGCTTTCGTGATCGCCTCGAACAGAGAGATGTATCTGAGGGTATCCTCAGTTAGTACGATTTCGGCAGACATGTTCTCACAGCGTTAAGATGTTGGAGGTACCCTTGTCGATGACCGCCAGAGCGGAGACCGAGAACGGCTTTCCGCAGAGAGCGCCCAACTCCATGTTGTTACCCTCGAAGACGTGGACCTTTACTGCGAGGTCGCCTGCGGTGAGGGTCTGGCTGGGACAGTTCCTGGCAACGATGACCAGCTGTGCCTTTCCGGCCTTGACTGCTTTCTCTGTCTGATCTACTCCGAACTCGACCTTTCCGGTCGCGATCGCGGACTTCAATGCTTTTCCGATATCAATCATTCTTCATTCCCCTGGTTCTTGGGTGTGTAAATAAGGTTTACAGCGCCGGTACCCAGCGTGACTGGCTGACCGACGATGATGTTCTCCGCCACTCCTTCGAGGTTGTCCACCTCTCCGATCATGGCCGCGTGCAACAGGTGCGGCGCGGTTATCTCGAACGCCGCCCTTGCCAATACGCTTGCTTTCTTTCCGGATATTCCGTGTCTGCCGATGGCTTTGACGGATCCGTCGTTAGTCATCAGATCGGCGACGAGCATGATGTGCCTGATATCAACATCCATACCCGCTCCCTTCATTGTGGCGAGCGCCTCCTTGATGATGGAGTTTCTTGCTGCTTCGATACCGAGGACCTCGGCGATCTCCAGGATGCTGTTGGTCTGGGCGTACTCGACATCGACTCCTTCGACCTTCAGGACCTCCTTCAGGTTGCTTCCCTCGGTGACGATGGCCCATCCCATGTCCTCCACGCGGTTGGCATCGGTGCCGTCCGCGCTGTCGCTCTTGAGGATCTTCATCTTCTGCTTGGAGAGGACGGCCCTCTTGATGCCGTCGATTCCCTTGATCCTCGTGACCTTGGCCGTCTCGTAGAGGGTCTGGAGCTTCTTGAACGAGGGCACATCGGACACGATGACCACGTCGAAGTCTCCCGAGAGCTGTACGAGTCCGCGGAAGAGCTTGACCTTATTGAGCCTCTCGACGATGTCATCGCGGGTGATCTTGCGCTCGGACATGACACGGCTGTCGGGGGTGATGACGACCCTCATGTTGGTGGCATCGACGCTGATGTCCGCGACGTTCTTCAGGATGGTGGTCTCGATCTCGTACGAGACCAGTTTCGCGACCGATTCGTCCTCCGCGGCGAGTCCCCTGAGGGGGATGGTCATGGACGGCGTACTGGGGATGCGGCGGGCATCGACGATCTCGATGAGCCTGGGCAGCCCCTGTGTGGTCAGGACGTTCGCGACTCCCGCGTTGTGGAAGGTACGCATGTTCATCTGGGTACCGGGCTCTCCGATGGAGTGCGCGGCCATGACTCCCGCGGATTCGTGGGATGCCATCCTGTGCTCCCTGAACATCCTGTCGGCGACGGCGACGAGCTCCCTCTGGGTGTTCTCGTCGTCGGCGTAATCGGTGCCGTCGATGCGGTCCGCGATGTCGACGATGACCTTCAGCGGGAGGTTGGATCCCATCCCGTCCCTGATGGCGATGAGCCTGTTCTCCAGGTCGGTCGCCACATGGTGCTTGTTGGTGATGAGCGTCATGGGAGCGATGTTGACATCCTCCGCCTTGACGGCCTCCGCAGCCTTCTTGACCCTGGGGGAGGAACGCTTGGTGGATCCCGCGACCTTCAGATAGATGTCGTTGGCATCCTCCTCGGAGAATCCCTTCTCCTTGATGCCCTCCACTCCGGCATCCTTGATGGACTGGATGGTGTTGAATCCGTCAAGCAGCTGGGCTACCAGATCGGGGGCGACGCCCCTGCGCAGCAATGCATTCTCTGTATCCTTTCTAGCCATCTCACTCACTCTCGTAGTCGTTATCGGAATCTCCGTCGTTCTCGTCGTCCTCGTCGCCGGAGAACTCCATCTCGTCCTTCTCGCGGCTTCCGTAGTCCTCACCCTTGGTGGCCTTGTTGAGGTTCAGCAGCTCGTCGGCACGGTCTCCGAGGACCTCCGTGAAGAGGTCGTTGATGTCGACGGCCTCTCCGCCGACGGCCCTGGCGGGGTCGGTACCGTCCTCACCGTACATGAACTGGATGATGGTGTCCGCGGTGTTCCTGATGGAACCGTCGTGCATGAGCTTGAGGTCCTCCAGTGCGGAGATGAGCCTCCTCTGCATGTATCCCGACCTGGATGTACGGACGGCGGTATCGACCAGTCCTTCCCTTCCTCCCATGGCGTGGAAGAAGAACTCGGTGGGGGACAGACCGCTCTTGTAGGAGTTCTCAACGAATCCCTTCGCGTACGCTCCCAGATCGTTCTTCTGGAAGTGGGGGAGGGTCCTCATGTGGTATCCTCTCGAGATCCTCTGACCGCGAACGGACTGCTGACCCACACAACCTGCCATCTGGGACAGGTTCAGCATGGATCCACGGGATCCGGCCTTCGCCATGATGACGGCGGGGTTGACCATACCCACGTGCTCTGCGACGATCTCTCCCGCATGGTCACGGGCCTGGGACAGGTTCCTTCCGATGTTCATCTCGAGGGTCTCCTCGATGGAACGTCCGGGCATGGGCTCGAGGGTCTTCTCGCGATAGGAGTCGATGAGCTGGTCCACGGCCTGGACGCGCTCGTCGGTGAAGCTCTTGATCTGCTCCTTGGCCTCCTGGGGGATGTCCTCGTCGTCGATACCGGTACTGAATCCGTGGTTCATGATGGCACCGAGGGCGATCCTGGTGACGCGGTTGATGAACATGCGTGCACAGTCCGCTCCGTAGTCGCGTGCGATCCTGTCGAGGATCCTTCCCTTGCTGTTACCGATACCTTTCGCGTCGATGGTTCCGCAGAGGAGCTGACCGTCGACGATCTTCACGTATGCGTCGTGCTCGCAGTTCTCCTTCTTGCATCCGTCCTTGCATCCGACACAGACGGATGCCTTGAAGGTGCAGCGGAGGGTCTTGGGCAGGACGGTGGAGAACAGCTGCTTCCCGGTCCAGTAGGGCCTGTCGTCCTCGTCGATCATCGGTTCGGGGACGGTGATGCCGTTCTTGAGGTAGTCCTTCCTGTCGGCCTCGATCCTCTCCTCGTAGGAGAGGGAGTTCAGCATCTCCACGGTGACGTCCTCGTCCTCGGGGGCGCGGCTGTCCAGCTTCGTGAGGATGTTCATGGCCTGCTGCCTGTCGAACCTGGGGTTCTTGTTGGTCAGGAAGAAGGCTCCGGTGATGTGGTCGTGGATGGCTCCGATGATCGGACCTCCGTACCTGGGGGACAGGATGTTCTCCTGGACCTGCATGATGACACGTGCCTCGGCACGGGCCTCCTCGCCCTGGATGACGTGGAGGTTCATCTCGTCACCGTCGAAATCGGCATTGTAGGGAGGGCAGACGCAGAGGTTGAACCTGAAGGTCTTCCCGTCCATGACCTTGACGCGGTGCGCCATCATGGACATCCTGTGCAGCGAAGGCTGCCTGTTGAACAGGACGACATCGCCGTTCATCAGCTGCCTCTCCACGGTGAATCCCTCTTCGAGAGAGTCGGCGAGGAGATCGGTGTTGTTGGAGGTGACCCTCATCTTCCTTCCGTCAGCCTTGATGACGTAGTTGACTCCGGGCCTGTACTTGCCGTCGTCGGTCCACTGCTCGGTACCGCCCCTGATCATCTCGCGGATGACCTCGATGTTCCCGGCGTTGACGTGGACCGGGACGGTGAGCTCCCTCGCGGCGGGGATGGGGACTCCGACGTCGTTGATGGACAGCATCGGGTCGGGGGAGATGACGGTACGTGCGGAGAAGTCCACACGCTTACCGGACAGGTTGGATCTGAAACGACCCTCCTTACCCTTGAGCCTCTGGGTCAGTGTCTTCAGCGGACGTCCGGACCTGTGCCTCGCGGGCGGGATCCCCGACGTCTGGTTGTCGAAGTACGTGGTGATGTGGTACTGCAGCAGGTCCCAGAGATCCTCGACGATGAGCAGCGGGGATCCGTTGTCACGGTTCTCGAGGAGCCTCTGGTTGATCCTGAGGATGTCGACGAGCTTGTGGGTCAGGTCGTCCTCGGAACGCTCTCCGGACTCGAGGGTGATGGTGGGCCTCACGGTCACGGGGGGTACGGGGAGTGCGGTCAGGACCATCCACTCGGGCCTGCAGGTCTTGGGGTCGATACCCAGTGTGACCAGGTCCTCGTCGGGGATGCGCTCCAGCCTCTCGCGGATGGTCTGGGGGGAGATCTTCTTGCTTCCCTCGGGGGTCTCCTCGTTGAAGGTGGTGGGCTTGTCCAGCTTGATCTTGTACTGTTCCGCTCCGCAGTAGGGGCACACGGTCCTGGTGGATGCGGTCTTGGCCGTACCCTTGGAGTAGATCTTGACATCGATGCTGTCGCTGCCGAGCTCGTCCATGTGCTCCATATCCTTCCTGGCCTCCTCGGCCTGTTCGGGGGTGAGCATGAGCCTTCCGCAGTCCCTGTTGCGGCAGCAGGACTCGAGGAGGCTCTTGATGTCCTTGATGAATCCCACGTGGATGACCGGCCTTGCGAGCTCGATGTGTCCGAAGTGTCCGGGACACTCTCCGGATTTGCATCCGCAGGTCTTGCACTTGAGTCCGGGCTCGACGACACCGAGATTGGTGTCCATGAGACCGCCGTCGTAGGGGAATCCCTCATCGTTGTACGTGTCCGCGGTGATGACCTTCACGGCGGACATCTTCCTGATCTCTTCGGGGGAAAGGCACGAGAACTTGATCGAACCGATCCTCTTGACAATGTCGTTGCTCATCTCAAATCCTCCAGTCTAAGCCTCATTGCCACACCCAGCGACAGGAGCTCGTCCATCAGCAGCTTGAACGCGTAGGACGTCTGGACCTGGTGGATGTTGGTGTTGTTCTTGCACACGGGGCAGTAGAGCTCCCCGTGCTTGCTCTTGATGGCGATGTGTCCGCAGTTGGGGTCGCCGCAGATGTACAGCTCGGTACCGTCGGACTGGTCCAGCAGACGGTCCTTGATGACCATGGACACACCGTGACCGATCAGACAGTCACGCTCCATCTCTCCGAACCTGAGTCCTCCGCGCCTGGAACGTCCCTCGGTGGGCTGGCGGGTGAGGATCTGGACGGGTCCTCTGGACCTGTAGTGGAGCTTTCCGCTGACCATGTGGTGCAGCTTCTCGTAGAAGATGACTCCGGTGTACACATCCATGGAGACCATCTTTCCGGTGACTCCGTCGTACATGACCTCCTTTCCGCTGCGTGCGAATCCGCTCTCGACGAGTCCGTCGCGGATGGAATCCTCCCTCTCTCCGGAGAAGATGGTTCCGTCGATCAGACGTCCCTGCATGGAACCGACCTTACCGCCGATCATCTCGAGGACGTGGGCGATGGTCATACGTGAGGGGATACCGTGGGGGTTGACGACGATATCGGGGGCGACACCATCCGCGGTGAAGGGCATGTCGGTCTGGCTGATGAGACGTCCGACGACTCCCTTCTGTCCGTGCCTGGAACAGAACTTGTCACCGAGCTCGGGGATCCTCTGGTCCCTGATCTTGACCCTTGCGATGGTGGTGTCCTCCTCGGACATGGTCAGCAGGACGGAATCGACCCATCCGCGCTCCCCGTACCTGACGGTGAGGGATGCCTCCCTCCTCTTGAGGCTGGTGAGCTCGCCCTCCTCGATGAATCTAGGCGGGGATGTCTTACCGACGAGGACGTCTCCGCTGGAGACCTCCGCCTCGGGGCTGATGAGTCCGTCCTCTCCCAGTGCGGAGTAGGCGGTGTCGGCACGTGCCCCGACCACATCGGGCGAGGGGATCTCGAAGTGATCCCTCTTCCAGTCGTAGAGGTCGTGGGAGTGCTTCTCCTCGGCACGGTAGGACCTGAGGAAGGTGGAGCGTCCGAGTCCGCGCTGGACGGAGCTCTTGTTCATGACGATCGCATCCTCGATGTTGTATCCGTGGTAGGAGAAGACCGCGATGCAGAAGTTCTGTCCCGCGGGCTTGTGGTTGTAACCGATGTACTCCATGGACTTGGTCTGCACCATCGGCATCTGCGGGTAGTGGAGCAGGTGTCCGCGGGTATCCGGCCTGATACGGTAGTTGGCTGCGGAGAGACCCAATGCCTGCTTCGCCATTCCGGCACCCATCGTGACACGGGGTGCGGAGTTGTGCTCGGGGTACGGGACCAGACCGGAGGCGATACCGATGATGACCATGGGGTCGACCTCCATGTGGGTGTGGTCCTTGGTGATCTTGCAGGGGACGGTCATGACACCGTTGCAGCAGAGGCACCTGAGCTCCGCGTCGCCGTCGCGTCCGGGGTTGAGCCAATCGACGTTGGCGGACGAGAGGGCCTTGTCGCAGTGCGGGCACCTTGCGGGGGTGTCGAACGCGTCCAATGCGATGTATGCGTCCTCTTCCTCCTCCGCATCGATCCACTCGATGATGCCCTCGCGGAACAGGTCGTCCCACTTGATCTTGCCGTCGCGGATGCCCTCGATGTGCTTCCTGGAGAGGATGGTCTTACCGTCCTTGACGACGAGCAGCGGGCGCCTGAGACGTCCCTCATCGGAGTTGATGATGACCTCGTTCATCTCGGAGTCGTAGTGGATGTTCACCTCGTAGGGCAGGAGTCCGCATCTCCTCTTCTCGCGGATGTCGGACACGAGCTTCTCGGGGTTGGAGTTGCTTCCCTTCAGGTCACCGTTCACGTAGACACGGGCGGTGTTGGGCGTGTTGACGGGCTGCAGGTCACAGTCCCTGATCATCCACATGAGGTCGGAATCGCTCAGTCCCTCGGAGACGTCGGTGATGAGTGCGAGGTTCTTCACCAGACCGCAGTTCTGACCCTCGGGGGTCTCGGAAGGACAGAGCCTTCCCCACTGGGTGGGGTGCAGGTCACGAGCCTCGAAGTGGGGCTGGGACCTGGTGAGCGAGGAGGTGACCCTCCTGAGGTGCGACATGGACGACATGTTGGTCGTCCTGTCGAGGAGCTGGGACACTCCCGCGCGTCCGCCGACCCAGTTACCGGTGGCGAGCGCGTGGATGAGCTTGTGGGTCAGGAGGTCGGGACGGATGGAGGATGCGATCCTGCAGTCTCCCTTCTTCCTGCTCCAGTTCCTCTCGAGCTGGTACTTGAGGTCCTTCATCAGGCTGTTGAAGCTGGTCCTGAAGAGGTCCTCCATGAGGTCGCCGGCGAGCTTGAGCCTCTTGTTGGCGTAGTGGTCCTTGTCGTCCTCCTTCCTCTCCCCTCTGGAGAGCTCGAGGACGGTACGTGCCACACGTCCGAGGTAGATCGCCTTCTTCATACGATCCTCCTTCTTGTCCCCGAGGTGGGGCAGCAGGGAACGGTCGAGGATGCTCTCGACCTTCTTAGTCCTGTACTCCTTCGCCTGACCGGCGGCGAAGTTCCTCTCGAGGTATGCGATCGCATCGGCCTCGGTGTGGAATCCGTTGGGCTGATACGTCTTCTTGTCGAAACTGTTCTCGATGTTGGCGTAGACGATGGTGTCCATCTCGGGGCTGGTGGAGATGACCTTGCAGATCTCCTGATCCGACTCCATTCCGAGTGCCTTCATCAGTGCGATGATGGGGATGGCGCTGGTGGTGGCGGGAACGGAGACCATGACCATGCCGTCCTTCTTCTTCTCCACGAGGGTGAGGGCGCGGTATCCGTCCTTCTGGGAGAACACCTTCGCCAGCTCGATGCGGGAGCCGTACTTGTCGCTGTACTCCACCATGACCCTGTTGGGTGCAAGGTCCTCGAGGGTGATCAGGACCCTCTCGGTACCTCCGATGATGAAGTATCCTCCGGGATCCCTGGGATCCTCCTTGGCCTCGGTGAGCTTCTGGAGGTACTCGGAATCCGAGATGTCCCTCTCCTCGGCCTTCTCGATGTTGGCCCTGTCGAGGACGCATCCCCTGGACTTGACCATGATGGGGAGCTTTCCGACCTCGACGCGCTCATAGGGCGGGTTTCTGGAGGGGTCGGCGAGCTCGAGCCTTCCGTCGGGACCCTCCTTGTAGAGGGTGAAATCGACCTCGACGGATGCCTCGTAAGTGACGTTCCTGAGCCTGGCCTCCATGGGGGTGAGGTCGTGCTTGTATCCGTTCGCCTCCTTGATGGTAGGGGGTGCAACGTGGATGGTCGCAGGTGCCTGGTGGTCGATGTTTCCGCTCTCGTCCCTCTGCCTTCCAATGCGGATGTAGTACTGGATGCCTCCGGTACGGTCCTTGTCGAGCTTGATCATTCCGCGCTCGGCGTCGTCCGTGGGGATCCTCATGTCGTCGAGGATCGCCTGCATCCTGTTATCGGGTTTCCCCTCGGATGCGATGAAGTCGTTGAAGGACGCGATGTGGTGGTTGACGATGCTGTGCTCTTCGAAGTAAAGATCTACCAAATCCCTCATCGTATCATCCCTTTATGACGAGCCTGTACGCGACGAACGTCTCCGCCGTCTCGCTCTGTCTCACGACCTTGACAACACGGCCCTCCTCGATGGGGGCGTTGTTGATGTTCTCAAGGACCTTGATCGCAGCATCACTCTTTCTGATCTTGGGGAGCTGGTCGCGGTTGAGCTTCTTCTCGGAAAGAACCTGCTCCGCCTCCTCTGGGGTCAGAAGATAGTGCTCAGGCACGAGTTCGTGCTTGAGAACATTGAACGAAATATTTTCCACTGCCAAGTATTTCACCTACAAAATTTCCCCGCTGCCGGTCAACGGGTAACCCATTCCCTGAGTAAACTCACGAAACTTCATTCGATATTCCTCATACTTGATCCTGCTTTGATCGCTCATGAAGACTACCTGCGGGCCTGAGGGGATTCGAACCCCTGACCACCTGATTAAAAGTCAGATGCTCTACCTAGCTGAGCTACAGGCCCCTGATAGCTTTAGCTTGCAAAAAGTTTGCATACGATAGTTATATATAAAGATTCTCACGCGTACTTTTCTGTTATTATAGGATATGAGGGCATTACGCACGCGTACGCGACCGTCGGGACGTGCCTCGGACGTGTGGGGATATGCGGATTGCTTAATATGTTTTTGCGGATAAGGGTATGATGGCCGCGGAGTACATTGAGCTAAAGGTGGCACCTTCGAAGAAGACATGGGACCTGGGATACGGCAGGGCCAGGATGGATCAGGCGTCCCGCGAGGCCCTCGGGCTCGAATACGGCGACATCATCGAGATATGCGGCAAGAAGCCCATCGCCGCCAAGGTCTTCAAGGACGAGGACCCGGCCCTCGGTACCGGATCCATATACATCGACGGTCTGATGAGGACGTCGGCCGGGGTGCAGATCGGCGACACCGTGAGGGTGTACAGGCGCGACCGCGTGTACGCATCCGAGATCGTCCTCACGCCCAACATCGGCGAGGGGCAGATACTCAGATTCAAGGACCCGAACGTGGTGTCCAAGGCACATGCCGGACTGCAGGGCAGGCCCCTGATGAAAGGGGACGAGATCATCATACCGAACCTGTACATGGGCAACCCGACCACATTCATAGTGACCGCCACCGTCCCGAACGGAGTGGTCACCATCGGCGCGGGCACCGAACTGCAGATCAACGACAGACCCAGCAAAGCCAAGGGGAACACCATCAGCGGAAGGATAACCTACGACGACATAGGCGGCCTCAAGGGCGAGCTGGAGAAGGTGAGGGAGATGATCGAGCTCCCGCTGAACCACCCCAAGCTGTTCGAGAGGATGGGTATAGACGCGCCCAAGGGCGTCCTCCTGTTCGGACCGCCCGGCACGGGGAAGACGCTCATAGCCAAGGCGGTGGCGAAGGAATCCGGAGCGTCGTTCTACAGCATCCAGGGTCCGGAGATCGTGAGCAAGCACTACGGCGAGTCCGAGGAGAAGCTCAGGAAGGTCTTCGAGGAGGCCCGCAAGAACAGACCCAGCATAATATTCATAGACGAGATAGACTCGATCGCGCCGAAGAGGGACGACGTCATCGGAGAGGTGGAGAGGCGCATAGTGGCACAGCTGCTGACGCTCATGGACGGGATGTCCCAGATGGACGGCACGATAGTCATAGCCGCCACGAACCGCGAGGATTCCATAGACCCGGCGCTCAGGAGGCCCGGGAGGTTCGACAGGGAGATCGAGATCGGCGTGCCCGGGAAGGACGGCAGGAAGGACATCCTGGAGATCCATCTCAAGAACATGCCGCTGTCCACGGACGTGGACGTGGAGGCGCTGGCATCCATGACCCAGGGGTTCGTCGGTGCGGACCTGGCCGCGTTGGCCAGGGAAGCGGCCATGAAGTGCCTCAGCAGGTACATGGACCGCATCAACATAGCCGCGGACATACCGGACGAGGTCATCGGTTCGATGACCGTCACCATGGGCGACTTCACCGAGGCGCTGGGCGATGTGGAACCCAGCGGGATGAGGGAGGTCATGGTGGACATACCCGAGGTCCACTGGTCGGACATCGGCGGTCTCGACGAGGTCAGGGACGAGATCTCCGAGGTGTTCGTCCCGGAGGAGGGGCTGAAAGGATACCAGAGGCTGGGCATAAAACGTCCCAAGGGCCTGCTGCTGTTCGGTCCTCCCGGTACCGGCAAGACCATGATCGCCAAGGCGATCGCCACCGAATCGGGCGCCAACTTCATCGCGGTCAACGGACCTGAGATAGCCAGCAAATGGCTAGGGGAGTCCGAGAGGACCATCAGACAGATATTCAAACGCGCCAAGCAGATGGCTCCGTGCATAATATTCTTCGACGAACTGGATTCCATCGCCCCGAGACGCGGGTCCGGGAACGAGGCGTGGGAGCACATCGTGGACCAGATACTCACTTCCATGGACGGTATGGAGAAGATGACCAACGTGACGGTGATCGCCGCCACCAACAGACCGGACATGATCGATCCGGCCATCCTGAGGCCCGGGAGGATAGACAAGAAGATCCTCATCGGCGCACCGGGAAGGGACGCGAGACTGCAGATACTGAGGATATGCGCCAGGAACATGCCGCTGAAGGATGTGGACCTTGGTGCCGTAGCGGATGCCACCGACGGATACGTCGGCGCCGACCTGTCGGAGATATGCAGGGAGGCGGGGATGAACGCGTACCACGAGGACCCCGAGACCGACGGCATATTCCAGAGGCACTTCGAATCCGCACTGTCCGCCGTCCCGCCGTCGGTGGACGCCGAGACCATGGAATCGTACAGGCAGATGGACAGGACCCTCAGGAAGAGAAGGGCCAATTACGACAAGATACCATTCTACGGGTGATCCGATGGGATACAGGATGCTTAGGAAGGAACTGATAGGATTGCAGGTGCTGACCGAGAGCGGGAAGGAGCTGGGAACGCTCGACGAGATCGTCATCGACGACTCCACCGGCGGGATCAAGTACCTGCTGATAAGGTCCTACGGGAAGACCGACCCCGCGGCCAAGAAGGACGGACGCGGGAGGACGATCTGCTCCGTCATGGACATGAAGGTCGTGGACGGGCACCTGGTCGTCAAGTGAGGTCCTTCACCATGTACGGCCGGTCCAGGACGAAACCCATCGACGCGTAGTACTCGCGGACGCCCACGCCGCTGGTCACGCGCAACCTGGATGCTCCGGATGAGAGTGCCAGACGTTCCGCTTCGGCCACCAGTTCCTTGCCGTATCCGCGGTGCTGCCAGTCCTTTCCGCGTTCGCCGATGGACGCTATCTTGCCGAAGACCTTCAGCTCCCTTATCGTGGCGGTGTCGGAACCGTCCGTCCTGAGACGGGTGTACCCGATCAGCGAATCGCCGTATACCAATGATATGAAATGCTCCCTTCCGCCGGATGCGTCGTACTCCACTATACGGAAACCCACTCTGTAAGGGTCGTCCAGCACCGCACCGCTGTGCCCGACCTCCCTGCATCTTATGCACCTGCAGGCCCTGCCGGTCTCCGATAGCCTCTGCTGGACCAACTGTCTTATGTTGCTCCTGAGTATGCCCGCGGCGATCTGCGGAGCGGGGATGTCCCTCTGGATCCTCTGTATGCGGACGTATTCCGGGACCTCCGCCTTCATGTCGGACAGGAGCCTCACGGCGGTATCCACGTCATACGGTTCGTATCTCCCGTCCTTCCACATGTCGTAGAGTCCGGTGCCGCCGACGACGAGTGTGGTGTAGAACTTCAGCATGTCCGGCCTGAACCTGCTGTCGTCGAACATCATCCTGAAGGAGCGCATATCCTCCTCCGGATCGGATCCGGGAAGACCGGGCATCACATGGTAACAGACCTTCAGACCGTAGCGTCTGCACAGTTCGGTGCATTCGGCGACCTCCTTCGTCCCGTGGCCCCTGTTCACCGCGGAGAGGATGTCGTCGTTCAGGAGCTGTACCCCAAGCTCCACGCGTGTGGCGCCCAGTTCCATGGACCTGCGGATCTGCTCCTCCCCGAAGGAATCCGGGCGCGTCTCCACGGTCAGGCCCACGCATCTGTGGGCGGACACAGCGTTCCACTCCTGTGCGGTGGCGATGTCGGGCGCGTCGCGGCCGTTCATGGCGTCGAAGCACCTCCTGACGAACCATTCCTGATATTCCGGATCCCTGCAGGTGAAGGTACCGCCCATCACGATCAGATCGATCTTGTCGGTCCTGTGGCCGATCTCCTCCAACTGTATGATGCGGTCGGTGACCTGCCTCCACGGGTCGAACCCGTTGCGCGCGGCGCGTCTCGCCGCGGGTTCCTTGCCTGTATATGACTGGGGAGAGTCGTTCTCCACCCCGCCGGGACAGAAGATGCACTTCCCGTGGGGGCACGGATGCGGCGATGTCATGACTGCGACCACCGCGACGCCGCTGATCGTGCGGACGGGCTTCTTCACCAGGAACGGCTCCACGGTCTCCCTCTCCTCCGGCCTGACATGTGCCAGTATGACGGAGTTCAACGGTACGGTATCCAATCTGTACCTGTGGCTCATCTTGAGCTTGACGGTCTGGAGCTCCTCGCGGGACCCGATGGCCCCCGAGAGTATCCCGTCGATGACCTCGCGCGAGAAGCGCTCCATCATCCCTTCGGGATCATCCATAAAACGGCTCCGGCCTCTTCTTGGACCTCTCTTCCTCCGCGGAGGACTCCAGAAGGTCCATGTAAGTGATCTGGGACACCATGAAGAACCTTATCTTCCCGCCGTCCATGCGGATGACCAGGGCAGATTCGCTGCCTATGATCGCGTATCCGGAGAATACGCCGATCGTGTCTTCCTCCTCCGCGGACCTGATGAGGTACTTGGCGCCGATGGTGAGCTCGTATCCGGGTTCAGTCAATGTTCTCCCTCCTTGCCGTCATTAATTTCTGGAAATGATCCACGGTGGCGGTGTAGTTCTGCATCGCCAACTCGACGTTGGATCTGGTGAAGCTCCATGCCTTGGACAGGTCGCCGTATCTGATGCGGTAACCCTTCCTCATGTCCCCGTCGTATTCGACATCCATGGATTCCAGGAGGTCGAGGGACTTCAGCTTGTTGATGTGCCTGTAGATGGTGGGCTTGCTGGTCTCGAGGAGATACGCGAGCTCCTCCACGGACCATGCCCTGTCCTGATACTTCATGAAGAAATCCATGAACAGGCGGTACGGGACGCTGTCCCTTATGCTGGTGGCGGACGTCTTCGGATCGTATCCTTTCGGGATGTATCCGATATTGATCAGGAAGGACTCTGCGATAAGATTCGGATCCGACACCGCACTCATCGGTGTATTGCTCACGACCTGTAACTCGAACATCTCATCATCCCTTTTATGTTGAACCTTAATCAGTTAAGCTACTATTTTAACTTCCCGTCAAAGGTCCCTCTTAAGCCTCTCCACGGCCGTGGATATGCTCGCGGTAGGCATGACCGGCGACACGGGTATGGTGATGATCCTCTCGATGGTCGGCGTCACTATGGGTGCGCACACCACCCCCAGGGCGCCGTCCCTCTCCGCACGCACCGCGGCGATGATGGCGTCCTCCACGGTGGACACGGGATACTCCCTGAGACGGACGAGCTGTCCGTCCACCTCGGTGTCGTGCTCCAGGGTCTGGAGCACCTGGTGCGACGCGATGACTGCTATGAAGTTCTCCGAGAAGGAGTTGGACAGTATCCTGACGGAGCGGATGATCATCCTCGCGGTGCGGAGGTTCGGTTCCCTCTTCTCCTCCACGATCTTGTACATGGTGCTCTGCGATATCCCGGTGGATTTGCAGAACTCGTTGATGGTCATGTGCAGATCGTTCTCGAGAACGTTCCTGAGGGCCTTCTGGAAACCTCCCTCCTCGCGGATCATGCCCGCCACGAGATCGTCGACGGCGGTCATTCCCTGACCCCCTTCACGTAATCGGCCGCGCTGAGTCCGGCCACACAGCCCTCCCCGACGGCCTTGGCGACCTGCCACGGCTTGCCGGTGACGTCCCCGCATGCGAACACGCCCGGGACCTCGGTGCCGCAGTCGCGGCCCACCTTTATCGTATCGTCCATCTCGGGCATCACGCCCAAATCGAGTGCCAGATCGGCGGCGGATTTGGCGCCGAGCTCGATGAACACACCGTCCACGTCCACGGAGGAACCGTCCGCAAGAACGATGCGCGAGACCCTCGTCCCACCCTCTATCCTGTCCACAGGAGATGTCAGAAGGATCGCCCCGGCACCGACGGCCTTGTCCTTCGCAATGTCGGATGCGCCGATGTCGTCGGCCACCCAGTACGTCTTGGACGCATAGCGTGTCATGACCTCCGCGGACACGGCCGCCTCGGTGTCGTTGCCGACCACGGCGACCACGCGCCCTTTGTAGAAGTTGCAGTCGCATACCGCGCAGTAGCTCACGCCCTTGCCGAAGAACTCCTTCTCCCCGGGCACGCCGAGCTTCTTCCTCGATATGCCGGTGGCGATCACGACGGATCCGACCTCGTACACCGAATCGTCCTCCGCGGTTATCGTGAAACCGGGACCGGACGGTACCGCCGATATGACGTTCAACTCCACGAAGTCACAGCCGAATGCCTTCGCCTGGGACATTCCCGCGGATACCATGCCGTCGCCGTCGGTCCCGCCGGTGACGGCGAAGTAGTTCTCCACGTGCGTGCCGGACATGGCACTATTGGACGGTTTCCCGAACACAACGACGGAGACCTTCTTCCTGGATGCGTGTATGGCGGCCTGGAGACCGGCCGGACCTGCACCTATGACGGCGACATCGTAGCGCATGGGATCACAGTTCCAGCATGTACGCCTTGAGGGTCTCGGGCGTGAGCGAGGGGTCCAACCCGACGATCGTGTCCGCGAGCTTCCCGTCCTTGAACATCAGGAGTGCGGGGATGGACATGATCGAGTAGTTGAGGGCGGTGTTCTGATTCTCGTCCACGTTGAGCTTCCCGACCTTGATCTCGCCCGCGGAGATGTCGGCGAGGCCGTCGATGATCGGACCCATCCTGCGGCAGGGTCCGCACCAGGGAGCCCAGCAGTCCACGATTGCGAGTCCGGACGAGACGAACGAATCGAAGTTGGCATCGGTGACGATGGTGACATTCTCGGAGAGGGTCTCGGGCTTCTTCTCCGCGACCTTGGCGATCATCTTGCAGTCGAGGAGCTCCTTGATGATGTCCTCCTTGGACCTGAGACCCACGAGGGTCTTCACGAGCTGACCCTTCCTGAAGAACAGGAGGGTGGGGATGGCCTCGATACCGTACTGTGCGGAGACACGGGGTGCCTGGTCCACATCCATCTTCGCGATGGCGACCTCCTTCTCGTACTCCTCCGCCAATTCCGTGATGATCGGCGCGAGCCTCTTGCACGGTCCGCACCAGCTTGCGAAACAATCCACAAGGACGAAATCATTGTTCTTCACGAGCGAGTCAAAATCCGTATCTGTAACGTGGATAGTCATTTCCATACCCTACTGTGATAAGGATAGACTGCGCCGTTAATAAAGTAACGTACAAACGTGCCAAACGAGGGTGCCGGCGGCACCCTCTGGCATCATTCGATCACGGTGTGGAATCCGGTGACCATGAAGGTCACCTTCTCCGCGATCTTGCATGCGTGGTCCCCGATGCGCTCCAGGTACTTCATGACCGAGATGCAGTACGTGCCCGCATCCGCGCACTCGGGTTCGCTCTTCATACGGTCCACGACATGCGTGAGGCCGTCGCGGAGCGCCGAATCCAGGAGGGTGTCCATGTCCGACAGGGCATCGAAACCCTCGACCGATGCGTTCTTCAGTCCGGCCACCACGATCTCCACCATCCTGACCGCCGTCCTGCCCATGGGGAGGACGTCCTCCAGGACGTCGCTGCCGTAGCTGCCGCTGATGCCCGCGGCCGCCTTGGCGATGTTCCTGCTGTACTTGGCTATCCTCTCGAGATACGTTATGCACTTCAGATACGTGGCCACCGCCCGCATGTCCGATGCCATCGGGTGGTAGAGCGTCAGTATCCTGATGGACGCCTCCTCGATCCTCCTGTCGTAACGGTCCACCTTGGCGAACTCGTCCGACAGCATGTCCGGGTCCGCACGTCCGATGTCGGCGACCGCGGACAACGCGGTGCCCACCATATCGGATGTCAGATCCGCCATGCCTGCCATGCACCCTTTCAGTGCCTCCATCTCATCCTCGAACTTCATCATCGTATCACCCGAACCTTCCGGTGATGTACCTCTCGGTCAGCTCCTCCTCCGGATTGGTGAAGAGCGACTGGGTCTCCCCGAACTCTATCATCTTGCCCAGGTACATGAATCCCGTATAGTCGCTGATACGGGATGCCTGCTGCATGTTGTGCGTCACTATTGCCACCGTGTAGTCCTTCCTCAGCTGTACCGCCAGGTCCTCGATCTTCGATGTGGCGATCGGATCGAGTGCGGAGGTGGGCTCGTCCATGAGGATCACCTCCGGGTCCACGGACAATGCTCTGGCTATGCAGAGCCTCTGTTGCTGACCCCCGGACAGACCGAAGGCCGATTTGTCCAGCCTGTCGGCGACCTCGTCGTACAGTGCCGCCTTCTGGAGGCAGGACTCGACGATCTCGTTGAGCTCCGCCTTGTCCCTGATGCCCTTGAGCTTCGGACCGTACGTGAGGTTCTCCCTTATCGTCATGGGGAAGGGATTGGGTTTCTGGAACACCATCCCCACCCTCACCCTCAGATTGTTTATGTCTATGTCCGGGGAACAGATGTCCTGTCCGTCGAAGATCATGCTGCCTTCGATCCTGCACCCGTCCACCAGATCGTTCATCCTGTTGATGCTCCTCAGGAGCGTGGACTTCCCGCACCCCGAAGGACCTATCAGCGCCGTGATGCGGTTCTTCCTGATGGGCAGCGAGACGTCGTACAGCGCCTGCTTGTCGCCGTACCACAGATTGACGTTCCTCACGTCCACGGCGATGTCGCCGTCGTTAGATTCGTTCACCTAAATCACCACCTTATCTTCTTGTTGTAATGTCCTCTGACGAACGATGCGAGGGCGAACAGCCCCATCACGATGATCAGCAGGACCGCTGCCGTACCGTACTGTGCTCCCGTTGCGCCAGGCACCTCCGCCGCCAGATAGTACAGGTGGTAGGGGAGTGCCATCACCGGCTCCATCAGCGACACGGACAGTTCCGGCATGTATGCCACCACTGCGGTGAACATGATCGGCGCGGTCTCTCCGGCCGCACGTCCGATGGCCAATATGGCCCCCGTGACCGTTCCGCCCATGGCTGCGGGGAGCACCACCTTGTATGTCGTCTGCCATTTCGTGGCACCCATCGCCCTGGACGCTTCGCGCAGTTCGTTGGGTACCGTACGGAGGGCCTCCTCCGTCGTCCTTATTATCACGGGCACGACCATGAATGCGAGTGCCAGACATCCTGCCAACAGAGAACGTCCCATTCCGAGACCTATCACCAGGAACGTCATGCCGAACAGACCGAAGACCACCGACGGCGTACCGTTCAGGATGTCGATGGCCTCCCTGATGACCCTGGTCAGCTTGGTATCCTTCGCATATTCGGCCAGATATATCCCCGACAGTATGCCGAACGGGAATGCCAGCACGGCAGTTCCCGCCACGAGCTCCAATGTACCGACGATCGCGGGGAAGATACCGCCGGACGACCCGTCCCCGCTGGGGGATTGGGTCAGGAAGTCTATGGAGATGTAGGGCAGACCCTTCATCATGATGTATCCCAGGATGACCACCAGTATGCCGACGACCGCCAGCATGTTGACCGTGAGCACCGTCTCCGCGACCTCCTGCCTGTTCACAGGGGACAGACCGGACAGCACCTTGGGTATCGCCGCCAACACGGCGGTAATGACAGCGGCTATGGCCAGGGAGATCATGCCGTCCTCGAAGAGGGACACTGCCATCCACGACACGGTGAACGTCAGCACCACCGCGCCGACCCTCATCACCATGCCGCTGTGGGATGCCCAGAATCCGGAGACGTATCCGTACGGAGCGGAACCGCGTATCGCGGTGCCGATCCTTCCGTACTCCTTCTCCTCGCCGCTGAACTTGCGGGAGGTTATGCGGATGATACGGCGCGACAGCAGATTGACGGCCAGCACCATGATCATCAGTATCAGTGCCAGCATGAACAGCGCGGAGTAGTGGGTGGAACCCACGACGACCTCGGGCATCTCCAGTGCCAGCGTACCTGTTATCGTGCTCGTGAGGGAGAATACGTTCCACAGCGGGTCCGGTATGACCGCCGAGTTCCCGGAGACCATCATCACGGCCATGGTCTCCCCTATCGCCCTTCCGATACCCAGGGTGACCGCGGCGGATATACCGGAGATGGCCGCGGGCACCACGATCCTGACGACCGTGTCCCATTTGGTCGCACCCATGGACATGGATGCCTCCCTGTATGACTGCGGGACGGAGTGGATCGCGTCCTCGGATACCGATATTATCGTCGGCAGGGCCATCACGCCCAACAGGAGCGAGGCCGCCAACCAGGATGACCCGTACATGAGCTGTCCGGGGAAGAGGTCCATGAGCAGCGGGAGGAGCACCAGCAGTCCGAAGAAACCGTAGACCACCGACGGGATCCCCGCGAAGACCTCACAAATGGGTTTGAGCTTGTTGCGTACGGACGGGGATGCGAACTCGGAGATGTACACCGCCGCCGCCAGACCCACGGGGAATGCGAATGCGATCGCCCCGAGGGTGACGAGCAGGGTGCCCGCGATCACCGCCAGGGCGCCGAAGCTGCCCCTGGTGGGATCCCATTTCGTACCGAACAGCATCTCCGTCAGGGATACGTCGGAGAGCATTCCCGCCCCGTTGTATCCGATGAACGCGATGATTAAAATGATGATCAGTACGGTCAGGGATGCCGTTGCAGTCAGGACGTACCTCATCAGGGAATCCCGCATCCCGACGGAGCGGATACCTTTCGCGTACTGACCCGGATTCATGGATCCACCTCAGATCGCGGACAGCTGTCCGATGCTGATGTATCCGATGGATCCGGCGGTGTTCTTCACCGCACCGATGACTCCGCCGGTGGAGTTGTACTTGACGACATCGGACTTCATGGCCCAGCCGGAACCCATCGCGTTGTCGAAGCACTCCCTGGTACCGGAAGAATCGTCACGTGCGATCACTGCGATCTCCTTGTCGACCCCTCCGACCTCCTTCCAGTTGGTGATCTCTCCGCTGTAGATCTTCGAGATCTGCTCGATGGTGAGGTTGGTGACGCCTGCGCCGTTCACGATGACCGCAACTCCGTCCTTACCGATCTCGACGGGAACGAGTCCTGCGGAGAGCTCGGAGCTCTTGAGGTCCCTGGAACACATACCGATGTTGAACTGACCGGAGATGGTGCTGCTTGCACCGACACCGGATCCTCCGCCGGTGACGCTGACGTTGATGCCGTACTTCTCCTTGTATGCGGCCGCCAGCTTGGTCATGGTGGCCTGGATGGATGTGGAACCTCCGACGACGATGTCATCGGAAGAAACGGGTGCTGTGAATGTGGTCCTAGATTCCGCGGGAAGGGGAACGAACTCCTCCGCGACTATTGCCTGTCCCTCATCGCTGGTGATCCAATCGATGAAGCATTTGACGTTGCCGGTGGGCTCGCCCATCGTACAGAGGACCAGATTCCTCTGGATCGGATAGGTGCCGTTGGAAACGTTGTCTTCGGTCGCTTCCACTCCGTTGAGGGAGATGGCCTTGACGTCCGAGCCGCTGTCGTCCCTGTTCATCATGAACATTCCGACCGCGGCGATGGCGATTATCGCCACGATTCCGATTACTATGATTTTCTTGTTCAAGACTTACGCCTCGGCACTTAACTATGGTGTTCTCAATATATACGTTGTCGATATAATATATCTATTTCTACATATCAATATATTTTATCCATATTAATATATACAAAACCGGAGAATATGGATGGGTATGGTCCGTCAATATGCGATAAAGAGGGCGGATCCGTCACCCTCCCGCACTGAATAGATACATATCTCCCGTCACCCCGACGGCATCCTCCGATGACGTACGCCGGTGCGGCAACCATCGGACGGTCGGGATATATATCGATATATAGTGAATCGTCGATCATCATGTGCTGACCATGGCAGACATCAGGAAGATACAGATCACCGGCGGATCGTCGTATATGATCACGCTCCCGAAGGAATGGGCGGAATCGTCCGGATTGAAGAAGAACGACCCCGTCACGCTCAGACCCCAGACCGACGGGAGTCTCGTGATATTCCCCAACAACGGCACCGGGGAGACGGTGGCCGATACCGTGAAGACCATCGACGGGGACTCCGCGACCGACCGTATATTCCTGTACAGACAGCTGGTGGGTGCGTATATCGCAGGACACGGCACCATAGAGATCCGTTCCGAATACGGATTGCCGTCCATGGTCACCAACGTGGCATCCAGTTTCGTGCAGACCGCGATCGGCCTGGTGATCATCGAAGAGGACGACATGCACATCGTCATCCGCGACCTGATCAACCAGGACGGTGTGAAACCCATCAAGTCCATCGAGAGGATGAGGATCCTCGTGAGGAACATGCTGAACGATGTCCTCACCGCACTGAACGAGAAGGACGCCTCCCTGATAACGGACATAGATCAGAGGGACAGGGAGGTGGACAGACTGAATTGGCTGATCTCCAGACAGATCAACATCCACCTCAGGGACGTATCCATATCCCGCAGACAGGGGGTGGACCTGTGCTCGATTGCCAGATGCGGACACATCAGCAAGACCATCGAGAGGATCGGGGATCATGCGGTCGTATTGGCCAAGGAACTCAGATCGCTGATCGACGACGACAGGACCAACAGACTCGATGCGGAGATCGTACGCACCGGGCGCGACGTGGTGTCACTCTTCTCCGATTCCGTCACCACCTGGGTGGCCAAGGACATGGCCAAGGCCAACGCGTGCATAACCGTCGGGGAGGAGCTGGTCAAACGTTCGTCCGAACTGTCGAGGATGGCACATAACCTCGAAGGGACCTCCGCGATAGCCGCGGACGTCATCTCCAGGAGCGTCAGGAGGGTCGCGGAGTACAGCATGGACATATCGGAGATGGCCATCAACTCCGCGATGGACTGAGATAAATACATCCTCGAAGGATTAAGGAGCAGATACGGATGTTGGACGAATCCAGTGAGATAATCGGTATGGACATCTACACCCCGACGGGCATATTCGTCGGCAAGGTCGCCGAGATAGGTTTCGATACGGGCAACCTGCGTGTGGACGGACTCATAGTGGACAGGCCCAACCCGGCCATAGCCGAACCCAACATGATCATCAACATACCTTTCTCGTGGGTGTCGGCGATAAGCGACGTGATCCTGCTCAGCAGGTTCCCCGAAAGGATCCTCAGAGACGGTACCCTTCAGGGACTGTGAACGGTGCGCACGCACCCTTGAGCTTGGGGTACGGACCGAGCCTTGCCACCAGGACGTCCAAGTCCTCGCCGTAGAGGTCGGACAGTTCCCTGTGGAGCGCCTCCATCCTGTCCGCGCCGCGGTCGGAACCCTTGTTTCTGAGACGTTCCACCGAGTAGTCGTGCGTGACGAACCTGTTGTCGCTCACCATGTTGTCCGCATGTGCCACGATCTTCTGCTCGATAGTACGGGGGATGTAATCCGCATCCGGGAGACCGAACGCCTTGGCATCCTCCGGGTCGAGACCCGCACCGGTGTGTCTGCGGACGATCTCCGCGATCTCGTCGGGCAGACCCATGTCGCAGACGATGCTGTGTCCGATCACGGCATGCTCTATGGAGTGGGTGACGGAACGTCCGATGTCGTGCAGGAGCGCTCCCGCACATACCAGCTCACGATCGCAATCTATCCTCTCTGCGAATGCCTCCGCCATCGCCCAGACAGTACAGCAGTGGACGACGACACGTCTCTTGCATCCCGCTCTCTCCAAGAGTTGGATGCATTCAGCTTCATTCGGGATTGTTGACAACGGTCTTCCCCCTCTCGTTGGGAATGACGGTCATCCTTCCGTTACGGTCCTCGTAAAGGGCCTTGCCTTCGGTGAAGCGGTCCAGGAATATGGCGAGGGCGGCGATCTCCGAATGGGGCTGGTTACCCACGGATATATTGAAATCGGCACGCTGGTAAACCTCCGGCGGCACCTTCTCCGCACCCACGAAGATCAGTATGTTCTCGTCCTTCGGGATCAGGGGCAGGGCCTCGTCGACCCTGGAGCCGTACATCGTCAGATGAACGATCTTACCGTCGAAGTCCTTGACCACATCCTTCCACTTCACCCCGGTCCGGATCGTGTAATCCCCGCCGAAACGGCCGACCACACTGCGTATGTTCTCCTCCAGGACGGGGTCGTAGGTATCCACGTAGATGCCCTTCGCACCCAATGCCCTGGACGAGAGTGCCACATGGGTCGTGACACGCTTGTCCCTGTCCGGGCGGTGCCCTATCCTCATGATCCAAATGCCGGCCATGGGAAAGACTTACTCCTCGCGTTTGAGTTCGATCCTGTGTCCGCGGAAGTCCATCTTGACGGACCTGCGCACGAGGCTCTTGAGCATCGTGGAGGTGAGACCCAATGCCTCTGCGACATCGCCGGAGAACTTGCCGTCCTCTCCGACCTCCGCAAGGATCTTCGCTTCGATCTCCGCATATTCCTGCTCGCTCATCATCGCGGCCGCGAGCACGTCACTGATCTCGTAGACAGGCCACTGCGCGTTGATGTGGAACGATGTGTAGAATGTGTGGTATGACTTCTCGGGATAGTTCCCGCCTGTGGACATCCACCTGCTCTCCACGAGCTTCATCTTATCAAAGAAGATGATGGCGTCCCTGCCCTCCGGACCGAACTTCTCCTCGATCTCGTCGGCGGTTCTCCATTCCAAGGTCACCTCCTTCAGAACGTCCCTCTTCACTACGGTGTCGACGGACCTAAGCATCGGAACGAGTTCCGACGGTTCGTTAATGACCTTAATTCTATTCATAAAAGATAGAGATGGGTCCTAGATATAAATATGCGTTGATATATTCGGACCCACTCCCGCCGGTTTTGGACACAACCGGCCCCTATCCGTCGGTACCGTACACTGGGTATGTGGTCACAGCCCCAGGATGCGGGCCATGTTCCCGCCGAGGAGTGCGTCGGTGTTCCTGTCCCCGCCCAGATCCGTGTTGCGTATGAGGTCCACGAAACGGGACGAGGGTATGCTGTACTCGTACAGCGGGAAGTCGGATCCGTACACCACGCGGTCCGGGAACCTGGATACCGCCTCGATGAGCCTTTCGCGGATGACGTCCACGGAATTGAGCGTCCAACCCTGCAGCGCAGAACAGTCGGTGTACACGTTGTCGCAGGCCTCCATCAGCGGGAAGAGCTCGTCGTGGAACTTCCCTCCCAGGTGGGCGATGATGAACTTCGTGTCCGGGTGCCTCTCCGCCACGGCCTTCATGAACGACGGGTGACAATATTTCTCGTCCAGCGGCGGCAGGGCCATGCCGGCATGGGTGGTGACCGGAAGACCCAGCTCCTCGACCTTCTTCCAGAAAGGCTCGTAACGGGGATCGTCCGGATAGAACCCGGTGGCGGGGTACATCTTCAGTCCCGCCGGTTCGTAGAGGTCATAGAAACGCTCCAGCATTTGAATGGCATCCTTGCGGTTCGGGTCGACACCCACGAACAGGAGCAGTCTGTCGTCGCACTGGCACTGGTCGTACAGCATCTTCATATACTCGTCGTTGGACATCCTGCCCTCGTTGATCAGACCGAAATCGGTCGCAAGCACCACGGCCCTGTCCATGCCGGAGTATTCGAGCATCTCGTCGAGACCCTCTTTGGTGGCATCGTAATCGCTGAAAGGTATCTCCGCATCCAGTTCCAGCTTCAGGATGTCATCGTACATCTCCGCGAACTTCCTTGCGGGTTCCAGATAGTTCCTGATGGCCTCATCCGGAAGCACGTTCCTATCCCAGATGTGGATGTGCGCATCTATCAGCATGTACACAGGATAATCCGAGACCGTATATGTAACGTTCCAAACGCGTCGGAGACGCCGACAGGATATGATAGCCACACATACGGCGGGACGCATATGCCGGGCCCCCTTTCAGCGACAACCTTTATTAAGGGTCTTAACAATCGGCATCATATGTTCGGAAAGAAATCGAAGGCACCCGAGATGAGATATCAGTGCCTTGGATGTTACAAAACGTTCAAGACGGAGCAGGAAGCACTCGACTGCTGCGGATCTTTCATCCAGGCCTGGTCTACCAATTATACCAAATGGGGAAAGAACCACTGGTACGGCAGGTGAATCCTGCCATCAAACCCAAACTCCCTTAACCAACTGATTCTCAGTCTTCACTGAAATGCGGGGACACAGATGGACGGACAGGATATCACCATAAACAAGCTGGAGGAGGACATCTCGCTTCTAATCCGTCATATCAAGATGCTTCGTGTCACCAAGGAGAATCAACCGATAGGGATCATCAGACTCTCCGAGATTACCGATATTCCGAAACACAAGATCAGATATTCGCTCAGATTGCTCGAGAAGGACGGCGTCATAGCTCCGTCGCCGGAGGGGGCGGTCGTCACCGAAAAGTACGAATCGTACATGCGCGACACGCTCGCGTACGTGGACAAGCTCCGTGCGTCCGTGGACGAGGTCGAGGCCCTTCTGAAGGATGCTCTGACGCTGTGAACCGAATGTAAAAAATTTTTTATACCAGACCTTCAATGCAAGTACTAGGCCGGCATAGCTCAGTTGGTAGAGCGTGTGACTGTTAATCACAAGGTCCAAGGTCCGAGTCCTTGTGCCGGCGCCTTTCTGTCACATCATCATCGCAGGAGAACGTCACATATCCCCCATACACACGTATCCTGCCATAAGATCCTCCGAACGGCCGAACAAAGCAAACAAATTAAATATGGTAGAGAGTTAGGGGATTCCGTGGGGGCCTGTAGCTTAGTCGGTGGAGCGACTGGCTCATAACCAGTTGGTCGTCGGTTCAAATCCGGCCAGGCCCACATAATCCTGTTCTTGATTGTCACTTGATCGGATCCCATGATCTGGCATATCACATGCCCATGACCGGTTGCTCATACTGCGGATACGGAGAAAGGACGGTATAATCGGATATTCGAAGAGGACGAAAGAACCGTTTCCAAGGATGCACCGATGCATGGGACCGAGGGGATTCGGTGACCCCTCTCCTTGGAAACATCCTTCCCATACAAGCAGAGATGTTCCGGGATCCGGTCCCGATGCGCCCGTGTCACGCGTCGCATCCTGATGTGCTGCCAAACACGATCCCCTTCAATCCGGTGACATCGTCCAGGACATCTATCTTCGGATACCTCTCGAACTCGTGCGGGGGATTCGGTCCGGTCCTGACACCCACGAAATCCACCCCGGCCCTGTATGCGGCCTCGGCATCCACATCGGTATCCCCTACGAATACGGTCTCGGACGGGGTCACACCGAAACGTTCCATCGCACGGAACAGCCCCTCGGGATCGGGCTTCTCCCTGTCCACATCGTCGGCGCCTATGATGAGGTCCACAAGATCCGGTACGCCGTTGGCCTCGAAGATCTCCCTTATCCTGTCCCCGTACTTCGTGGACACCACCGCGATCCTGATCCCGTGCGCCCTGAAACATCTGAGCATATCGATCACGCCGTCATAGAAGTAAGCCTGATGGGACATGTCGCGGTCTGCCTCCCTCAGGAAATGTTCGGAGAAGATACGTGCGTTCCCGATGTCGCTGTCACCCGTGAGTTCCCTGTACGTCCTTTCCAGCGAGAGCCCCACGGTATGGCATACCGCATTCGCGTCGCAATGCGGAAGACCCAGGGCATCCATCCCGGCATTGACGCATTGGACGATGCCCTCCGTGGTGTCACCCAGGGTGTAATCGAAATCGCTGAGAACCGCCTTGTACCTCACACCTTACACTATGCCAAAATCATATATTACAGGAATGGAAAGGGAACACGATGAACGGGACGTCCTGCATGATCATCAGGAATACGGTATCCTGGAATCCGTGGCACGGATGCAGGAAGGTCAGCAGGGGATGCCTCAATTGCTACATGTACGAAGGCGACCGCTGCAGAGGAGTCCCCGGGAGCTCCACCGTGAGGAGGTCGTCCACACAGTTCGACAGACCGATACGCAGGAACAGGAACGGGAGGTATGTCCTGAACGATGTGCTGGTGATGACATCCATGACCAGCGATTTCTTCATCGAGGAGGCCGACGTGTGGCGCGACGAGGCATGGAGGGTGATCTCGATGAGGAAGGACCTCACGTTCGAGATCCTGACGAAACGTCCGGAACGCATCATGGAGTCCCTTCCGAAGGATTGGGGCGATGGATATCCCAACGTCCGCATGTCCGTAAGCGCGGAGGATCAGGAGGCCTGGGACATCCGTGTCCCGATACTGATGTCCGTACCGGCGAGGAAGAGGGACGTGTTCGTCGCCCCCATGATCGGCAGGATCGACGGGGACAAGCTGTTATCCGAGGGGAGGATCGATGCGGTCTTCGCGGGAGGGGAGTATGGCCGCGGGGAGGTGAGGCCCTGTGACATCGAATGGGTGTCGTCGCTGAGGGAGTCCTGCGTGTCCAACGGTGTCACGTTCATCTGGAGGAACTGCGGCACGCTCCTGGTCAGGGACGGGGTCATGTCGCGTTACGACAGCCTCGCCGAACAGGGAGTCGTATGCTCCTCCGCGGGCATGGATTATATCGTAGACCCGATATTGCCCAAAAGGGCCGCGGAACAGACACGGCTCTTCTGAGGCCGTAGGATGAACACGCTGCAAAGAAGGATCGTCATACTGTTCGCGACGCTGATGCTGTCCGTATCCGCTATACTCACGAGGTACACGGATGCGGATGCCATAGGGCTCTCGTTCTACAGAATGCTATTCTCCGCGCTCCTCACCGTACCGATCGCGCTGTTCGTCAGATACAGGGGCGAACTTGGTTCGATGGATGCGAAGAGCTGTCTCCTCTGCATCATGAGCGGCGTGATCCTGGCACTGCATTTCGCCATGTTCTTCGATTCCGTCAGGTACACCTCGGTGGCATCCAGCCTGGTGTTCATCAACACGTCCGTGTTCTTCAATGCGGGGATAATGTACATCCTGTTCAGGGAAGCGATATCGAAGAAGGCCGTGGGTGCGATAGGCATCACGTTCGGCGGAAGCATCCTGATCGCCGCAGGCGATTTCGGCGGGGGCAGCATGCAGATCTGGGGGGATGTGCTCGCCATCATCGGGGCGCTGCTGTTCTCGTTCTACACCATCATAGGCGCGAAGGTCAGGACGGGCATGTCCACCGCATTGTACACCCTGGTCGTGTACTCCGCGGCCGCGGTGACGGCATTCATCATATGCATGTCCGGCGGAGGGGACATCTCCGGATTCGGACCGACGGACTACGGCGCGGCATTCGGCATGGCGCTGTTCTGCACGATACTGGGTCAGACGATCTACAGCTGGGGCCTGAAGTACGAATCGCCGACCTTCATCGCCGTGATAAACCTTGGAGAACCGGTCTTCGGAGCACTGCTGGCACTGGTCCTCCTCTCGGAGATACCGGCACCTTTCGTGATAGCAGGCTCCGTGATAGTGTTGGGAGGGATGTACCTCTTCTCCGTCCATACGGAAGGAGAGAGGTGACACCGCATCACCTCCTCTTCTTTTTCTTCCCGCTTCCCAACACGCTGCGGTACAGGTAGAGCAGGAACCCGACGATGACCGCACCGACGGACACCGTCGCCACGGTCTCCACGGGGATGTCGGGGGTGTCCGAAGACTGTTGTTCGATGATCGTTCCGTCGAAGTTCTGGACGGACAGGAAGAATCTGCCGGTCTTCCCGTCGCTGTCGGTGATCCTGACCGCGTCCACACCGTCGAGGGATTCCACCGTGTAATACGGGGACTGGGTCTCGTAGGTCTCGGAGGTGTCACCCTTGACGATCTCCCAGGTGTAGGGGGCCTTTCCGCCGTCCACGTTGAAACGGACGGGTCCGCTGCCGGAGATGTATTCGTCCGGAGTGACCTCCAGGCTGTTGGCAACGGGTTTGTAATTGTAGTTCCAGTCCTCCATGAACTCGGAAAGATAGAAATCCGTCACCCTTCCGTCCATGATGTACAGGCCGCATTCCCTGTTGTTGCAGAACGCGTTCTCCGTCCAGTTGACGGACGACACCCAGACACAATCGTCGATGATGACCCCTTTGTTATGCATGGTCGCATATCCGTTCGAGGTCATCTTGGCCGCCTTCACGTTGGATTGGTTGTTGAGATAGGACAGCAGCTCCTTCGAATCCTCGGCGATCAGGAACCTCGAATCCACTCCGCGCGCAGCGGCCTCGACCATGAAACGTATGGGGGACTGGTTGCTCGGATCCTCGAAGGATTTTCCGACATCCATCTGCTCGGTGTAGATCCTCTCCTTGGCGTTGCTCATGTAGTAGTTGATCGCCTTCAGAGTGTTGTCCGGGGACATGTACATCTTGAAATGCGCCCCGGGGATCACGGAACCGGACTCCGGGAGACCGCTGACGTATGCGGAGACCTCGCTCATCGTGAGAAGTTCGGCACCGCTGATCGGACTGCTCAGCTTCTCCCCGAGCGTGGCCACGTCCTTTCCGTTCCAGTCATTGGAGAAATAGGATTCCATGTATGCCGCGTAATCCGCGGATTCGACGACCGCTCCCCATCCCCTGTTCCCCTTGCCGTCACCCAGGTTGGGGCCGGTCCAGTTCTCGGACGTGACTATGACCGTGTCGCCGTCTATGATGCAGTACTTGTTGTGGACGTAGGAGTATCTGTCCTCGGACGCGTCCCCTCCCACGGGATATCCGATGAAGGAGACCTCTCCGCCCTTGTCGACGATCGATTGCAGGATATCGTACGAATGGTCGTAACCCAGCGGTTTGTTCTCCAGAAGGACCCTGACCTCCACGCCGGCACTGGCCTTGGCGGCCAATATCGAAGCGACGTGTTCGCTCGTCAGCATGTATATCGAGATGTGGATGCTGCTGTCCGCATCCATCAGCGCCCTGAGTACGGGCCCTCCCTTGGAATCGGGGAACACGAACGGCAGCACGTTCCCGGTGAATTCGGGGACGTCGTAGAATCCGTTGGACGTCATACCGTCGGCCGCGGAGATCCAATCGAAGCTGGAATTGGAATCCGTGGGCTCCACCCTGCGTATGGCCTCCTTCGGACCGTAGAGCTGTACCGGGTCGCCCACCCAGTCGTTCGCGGAGGGCATGGTCTTCACGGACCCGTACGAGACCACATCCACATTCCTGCCGGAACTGTCACAGAGGTACACGTTGGTACCGCCGTTGGTGAACATGGTGCCGATCCCGTCGGTGGTCTTCACGGTCCTGTCGGTGCAGAACCAGGAACCGGACACCTTCTCCTTGATGAAGGCCACGATCTCGCCTGCGGACAGGGTGATGTCGGGCAGAGAGTACTGTTTGCCGCTCTGGTTCTTCACATAGTATCCATTCAGGACGACGGAACCGCTGCCATAGTTCTTGATGGAGAAACAATCGCCGAGATCGGAATCGTTGTACACCACCTCGTACAGCCTCACCCCGTCTATCTCACTTCCCTCGGGGACCTCCGCGTGGTCGGTCTCCGCGATCACCGGGATCGCGGCGAAGACCATCAGAAGCACCACTGCTATCGCTAATGCATCCCTTCCCAATTGCATGATTCATGATTATCCTCTAGGGATTTAACCTGTACGCATCCCGATTTTTAGATATGCCTAAATCTAAATATGACGAAAAAGATAGCCAACATATGTCAAAGAAGACTCTGAAGATCGAAGGAATGATGTGCGAGAACTGTTCCGCCAAGGTCCGTAACGCACTGAGCGGGATCGACGGTGTCGTTTCCGTGACCGCGGATCACAGGAAGGGTACGGCAGTAGTCGAATCCGAGACGGAGATCCCCGACGACACCCTCCTCATGGCCGTCATCGATGCCGGATTCAAGGGGAAGGTCAAGAAGGGTCTCTTCAAATGACGTCCGAGACGTTCAAGGTCAGCGGCATGTCGTGTGCCGCATGTTCGGCACGCATAGAGAAGGAACTGGGCAGACTGAACGGTGTCGTTTCCGTGGAGGCCGTGTTCGCCGGCAACACGGTGACGGTCTCGTTCGATCCGGACAAGGTCTCGGAGGAGAGGATCGCATCCGTCCTCGACAGGATCGGATACCCCGTGAGGGGGAACGGTGCGCAGACCCCGGATTGGGACCCGCGCAAGATCATCCTGTCCGGTATACTGTCAGTCATACTCTTCGTCTATGCCATGGGTCCGATGTTCGGCCTGGATATTCCCGGGTCGGACGATCCCAGAGTGTATTCCACCGTACAGCTGGCACTGTGTCTCCCGGTGCTGCTGATGTGCAAGAAGTTCTTCGTCAAGGGCGCAAGGTCCCTGATGTCCGGCACCCCTACGATGGACACCCTGGTGTCCCTCGGCTCCGGTGCGGCGTTCGTCTACAGCGTGTACATCACGGTGCGGTCGTACGTCACCGGCATGGATGCCATGGGGATCTGTTTCGATTCCGCGGCCATGATCCTGACGCTGATATCCGTCGGGAAGTATCTCGAATGGCGTTCGCGCATGAAGGCGGATGACGCAGTCAATGAACTGCTGGCACTCGTGCCTGACACCGCCAATGTCATCCGGGACGGAGAGGAACTCACCGTACCGACGTCCGAACTGACCGTGGGGGACACGGTCATAGTCAGACCCGGCGAGAGGATATCCGCGGACGGGGAGGTCGTCGAAGGGAGGTCGTCCGTCGACGAATCCATGCTGACCGGCGAACATGTACCAGTCCTCAAATCGGATGCGGATCAGGTGTACAGCGGCACGATGAACGTGGACGGTACGTTCACCTTCAGGGTCACCGGCATCGGCGAGAACACGATGATCTCCGACATCGCCGCCATGATGGAGGAGGCGAAATCCACCAAGGCACCCATAGCCAGGATGGCGGACCGTGTGGCCGCGCGCTTCGTGCCCGCGGTCATCGCCATATCGCTGATATCCGCCGCACTGTGGCTGATCGCCGGGAAGGACATACCCTTCGCGCTGAACATAGCCATATCCGTCCTGGTCGTGTCCTGCCCATGCGCATTGGGCCTCGCCACCCCCCTCGCCATAACCGTGGGATCGGGAAGGGCGGCAGAGCTCGGGATACTGTTCAGGGACGCCAGTTCGCTGGAGAGGTCCGGGAGGACGGATTCCGTCATACTCGACAAGACCGGGACGGTGACGTACGGCAGGCCTGTCGTCGAATCGTTCGACGGACCGGATTGGACGCTCCCCGCGATCGGCGCGGGGGAATCCCTGTCCGAGCACCCGGTCGGACGCGCCATATCGGAATACTGTTCTCTGCACGGGGATGCCCCGGACGAGGATGCGAAGGATTTCGAGTACACCGTGGGCAGAGGGATATCGTTCACCTACGGCGGACACAGGTACAATGTCGGTTCCGGCGACGAGGCGGCGGACGGTACGGAAGGGACCGTGACGTACGTATCCGTCGACGGGGAACCGTACGGCAGGTTCGTACTCTCCGACAGGATAAGGGACGAATCCCCCGATACCGTCGGATGGCTCTCCGCGATGGGTGTGGACGTGCACATGGTCACGGGGGACAACGAGGGTTCCGCATCCTCGGTGGCGGATGCGTGCGGCATAAGGTCGTACATGTCCAAGGCGCTGCCCGCGGACAAGGTGATGTACGTCAAGAAGGAACAGGCGCGCGGGCGCTACGTGATGATGGTGGGGGACGGGATCAACGACTCCCCCGCACTGGCGCAGGCGGATGTGGGGGTATCGATGAGATCCGGGAGCGACATAGCCCTCACCGCATCCGACGTGGTGCTGATGAACGACGACCTCGCCAACGTCCCCCGCACCATAGAGTGCGGGAAGGCCGTCCTGAGGAACATCAAACAGAACCTCTTCCTCGCCGTATGCTATAACGGTGTGTGCATCCCGTTCATGGCCGGATTGCCGTATCTCTTCGGGATGTCCGAGATGGGACACATGCCGATGCTGGCGGCGGCCGCGATGTCGCTGTCCTCACTGTCGGTGGTGTCCAACGCGCTGAGGCTCAGACGGTTCCGCCCGTCTCACTGAGCCCTGCATTCCGCGACGGCGCGCGGGATGGCATCCAGGAGGGCGTCGACCTCCCCGTCCGTGGTGAGCGAGGAAATGGTCACCCTCAGGGAGGACAGTGCCTGTTCCGCGTTCAGCCCTATCGCGGTCAGGACATGAGACGGACCCGCCTCGCCGGCGGAACATGCCGACGCGGTAGAGGTGGCGAATCCCATCCTGTTCAGCTTGAGGACGAGGTCGGTACCTTTCACGCCGTCGAACCTGAAATGGGCGTTGTTGCACAGACGGTCCGTCCTGGGGCCGTTGAGATGCGCACCCGGCACGTCGCATACGGAATCGATTATCCTGTCCCTCATGACGGCCATGCGTTCCACGTCCCCGGCCATGTCGGAGAACGCCATCTCCGCGGCCTTCCCCAACCCCACTATGCCGGGCACGTTCTCGGTGGAGGAACGGAGTCCCCTCTCCTGCCCTCCTCCGAGGATGATGGGAGACAGCTCCACGCCCGACCTGACGTAGATCGCTCCGATACCCTTCGGAGCATGTATCTTGTGTCCCGACAGGGACAGCATGTCTATGCCGTCGCGCCTGACGTCGATGTCCATCTTCGTGTAGCCCTGCACGGCATCCGTATGGAACAGCGCCCCGCGGTCATGGGCGATCCCGGAGATCCTGCGGAGATCCTGCTGCGTTCCGATGACGTTGTTCGCGGCCATGACGGACACGAGTGCGACGTCGTCGCCCATGGCGTCCTCCAAGGCGGACATGTCTACGAACCCCTCACTGTCCACGGGCACCACGGTGGTCCTGAATCCGCGGCGGCGGGCCTCGGCGCACGTCTCCAGGATGGCGGAATGCTCTATCGCGGTCGTGACCAGCCTGTCCCTGCCTCCGTGACGGAGCACCCCCAGCAGCGCCAGGTTGTCCGATTCCGTACCTCCGGACGTGAACGTTATCTCGGAAGGGTAGCAGCCAAGGGTCTTGGACACCCTCTCCCTCGCCGTGCGCATCGCGGCGGCGGCGGAGAAACCGAGATCGTGGACGCTGCTCGGATTCCCGTAGCTCTCGCAGTAATAGGGACGCATCTCCTCGAATACCTCGGGAAGGACCTTGGTGGTGGCCGCATTGTCGAAGTACATGACCCTTGGACACATGCCTCCCGCATCGTACTGGATGTTGATAAATCCGACCGTTTGGTCTGCGGACATTACCCAGCAGGCTGGTATGGGCCGATTCTACGAAATTCGTAGAAATGGGCCGTTTGGGATGTGTGGCACTACTTCCCCGATGGGATGGGTTAATATACCCCTACCTTAATTCTGCGGACATTAGGCGGACGGGAGTATCGCCCGTTCCGGACAATCTGAGGTATTACCCATGGCAAAGACGATTACACTGCCCGAGAAGCCCAAGACCATCAGGCTTCCCAGAATCACGAGAGAACTGGTCCAGTGTCAGATGTGCGGATATTGTATCGACGTCTGCGAGGCCCACAGACAGAGCCCCTGGGAGTCCGTCACCCCCAGAGGAAAGATCTACTACCTGAACCAGCTCGACAAGGCCGGAACCGGTCTCATGGACAAGATCATCGGAAGGAAGGCGACCATCTCCCCCGAGTTCGTCGACGCGATGTACAAGTGCACCGGATGCGGAAACTGCGAGGAGGTCTGCCACGCGAAGATCGAGCTCGTCAAGCTCTGGGAGATCGTCAGGGCATGGCTCGTCCAGGAGGGCGTCGCACCCCTCCCCGTCCACAAGGGTATCGCCAAGAAGATTGCGGCCACCGGCAACTCGTTCGGCGAGCCCGCATCCAAGAGGGATGCGTGGTGGCCCAAGGAGGTCCCCAGGACCGAGGTCCCCGAGGCCATCCTCTACGCGGGATGCACCGGATCCTACAGGATGCAGCACATCCCCGCCGCCGGAGCGGTCATCCTCGACCGTGCGGGCGTCAAGATCAACTGCCTCGGAAGCGACGAGGTCTGCTGTTCCTCGCCCCTCCTCAGGGTCGGGATCAAGGACCAGACCCTTGGCCTCGCGATGAAGACCGTCACCAAGGCCGACGGAATCGGTGCGAACGACATGATCATGACCTGTTCCGGATGCTACAAGACGATCTCCAGCAACATCGGGGACTACTACTCCAAGACCGGACAGAACGTCTACCACTTCACACAGTACGTCGACAAGCTCATCAGGGAGAAGAAGCTCCCCCTGAACAACGAGTTCAAGGCCAGGGTCACCTACCACGACCCCTGCCACCTCGGAAGGCACTCCAAGGTCTACGAGGAGCCCCGTAACATCCTGAAGAAGATCAAAGGGATCGACTTCGTCGAGATGGAGAAGAACAGGGACCACTCCAGGTGTTGCGGTGCGGGAGGAGGTTACAAGTCCGCATTCAACGACTTCGCGGTCAACATCGCGGCTGAGAGGATCCACGATGCCGAGGCCGTCGGCGCAGAGGTCATCGCGACCGCCTGCCCGTTCTGCGTCCTCAACCTGAAGGCCGGAGCCAAGAAGGCAGGGTCCAACATCAAGGTCATGGACATCTCCGAGATCCTCCTGCAGGTCACCGCACCCAAGGTGGCAGAGCCCGAGCCCGAACCCGTGAAGGTCGAGGAGGCCGCACCCGCCGTCGACCCCAAGGAGCTCGAGGAAGCGAAAGCGGCCGCCGAGGCAGCGAAGAAGGAGATCGAGGCCATAAAGGCAGAGGCAGAAGCGGCGAAGAAGGAAGCGGAGGAGGCCAAGAAGGCCGCCGCCGAGGCGGAGGCTGCAGCCGAGGCCGCAAAGAGGGAGAACGAGGAGTTCTTCAACGACCCCGAGGACCTCGCGATCGAGATCGACGAGGACGAGTTCAACTGGGACCTCACCCCCGAGGGAGTCCTGAGGAGAGCGGCTTGGAACAAGAAGCTCAGGTGCAGGAGGGAGTACGGAGAGTACAAGATCCCCGTCGCATTCGTCAAGGGTAAGGTCGCGGTCTACGTTGACATCGACGCATCCGAAGTGAAGCCCAAGCTCGAGAACGAGGGCTGGATCGTCCTGTGCTACAACGGACTCGACATCACCGACGGAGACGCACAGGCCGCGGAGATCCGTGACGCCGTCAAGGCCCAGATCCGCAAGATGAAGAAGGGAAAGAAGAAGAAGTGATTCTTCTATGAAACCATACCGGGCTTCGGCCCGGGATCCTTTTTTTAACCCATGAGCTTCGATTACCTGTCCCCCGAGATGAACGCGGTTCTCGCGAAGAGGGGGATGACGGAACCCACCCCTCCCCAAAGGGACGCGGGTCCGAAGATACAGTCCGCCAGGAACGTCCTCCTCGTGGCGCCCACCGGGATTGGGAAGACGGAGGCGGCGATACTTCCGATATTCGATGCCATCCGCAAATCCGGCAAGAGGCCCGGAATAAGGTGCGTCTACATCACACCGCTCAGGGCCCTCAACAGGGACATGATGAAGAGGATGAAGGACCTGGGGTCCGAACTCGGCATCAGCGTCGACGTCAGACACGGAGACACGTCCTCATACGATAGACAGAGGCAGTCCGCGAATCCGCCGGAGGTGCTGATCACAACCCCGGAGACCCTGCAGGTCATGTTCACTGGCAAGAGACTGGTGGATCACCTGAAGAACGTTAGATGCGTTATCATAGACGAGATCCACGAACTGGTCGACAACGAGAGGGGTGCGCAGATGAGCGTCGCCCTGGAGAGGCTCGCCGCGATCGCCGGGGAGTTCCAGAGGATCGGACTGTCCGCGACCGTCGGGAACGAGAAAGAGGTCGCCAGGTTCCTCGTCGGAGTGAAGAGGGACGTGACCGTCTGCAAGCACGACACGTTCAGGGACATGGACATCTCGGTCGAATGCCCCGAATCCCCCGCGGACCACACCCTCGTGGACAAACTCCAGGGGGATCAGGACGCCGTCTCGATAATGAAGAGGGCGAGGGAGCTCATCGAGAACGGTCGCTCCACACTGTTCTTCGTCAACACCAGGGAGGCGGCCGAGTGGCTGACCTCCAGGTACAAGCATTGGGACGAGAACTTCCCGATAGACGTCCACCACGGATCGCTCTCCAAGGAGATCAGGATGGAGACGGAGGACAAATTCAAGAACGGCGAACTGAAGGCCCTGATATGCACATCCTCGCTGGAATTGGGTATCGACGTGGGTTCGACCGACCTCGTCATACAGTACAACTCCCCCAGGGACGTGGCCAGGATGATACAGAGGGCGGGACGCGCGGGCCACAGGATGGGCGAGAGGATCGTGGCCAAGATCCTGTCCGCGGATCCGGACGAGCTGCTCGAGGCGGCCGTCGTCGCGAGGAAGAGCGAGGGCAAGGAGGTGGAGACCGGACTGGGAAGGCCGTCCCCGCTGACCGTGGTGGCGAACCAGCTCATAGCGATGACCATGAACGGGAAGGTGACCCGCGACGAGGCATACGCCCTGTTCCGCAGGTCGTACGTGTTCAGGGACCTGGAGCGCTCGGATTTCGACGACACCCTCGAACAGCTGAAATCCATCAGGATGATATTCGAGGACGAGGACGGGTTCAAACGTTCCAAGAAGGGGATGGAGTACTTCTACAACAACATCTCGATGATCCCCGACGAGAAGAGCTACTACATCAGGGACATCTCCACGAGGGCGATAATCGGTTCGCTGGACGAGAGCTTCGTGGCCACGTTCCAGAACGAATACAACATATTCGTGGCGAAGGGACGCACCTGGAGGGTCGTCGAGCAGAGGGAGGACGAGATCCTCGTGGAGGAGGCCAGGGACATGGGCGCCGTACCGTCATGGACCGGATCGGACATCCCCGTACCGTTCTCCGTCGCACAGGAGGTCGGAAGGCTGCGCGAGAGGAGGGATTACACCCCGTACAAGTGCAACCCCGAATCGGTGAGGAGGATAGAGGCGCAGCTGAACGAACAGAGCACCAGATGGGCGATGCCGACGGACAGGCGCATCACCATCGAGACCGGGGACCAGCTCGCCATAATCAACGCGTGCTTCGGTACGCGCGTCAACGAGACCCTCAGCAAGATCGTGACCGCGCTCCTGGTGTCCAGGATCCAGGAGAGCATCGCCGTCACCACCGACCCGTACCGCATCATCATGAACCTGCCCCGCAACATCAGCACCACCGTCATCAGGGAGACGCTGATGCTCCTGCGCCCGGGTACGGTCAGGGACCTCGTGAAGCGTACGCTGGTGAACTCCACCTTCCTGCGCTGGAGGTTCGCGTACGTGGCGAAGAAGTTCGGTATCATCGAGAAGGGTGCCGACCACCGTTTCATCAACTTCAACAAACTGTTCGATCTGCACAAGGACACCGCCGCGTACAGGGAGGCGGTCGACAAGGTCCTGTGGGAGGACCTCGATGTGGAGAACACCGAGAGGGTCGTATCCATGATCGCGTCCGGGGAGATCGAGATTGTGGAACAATCCCTGTCGCCGATCGGTCTGTGGGGTGTCACGCGCACGAAGGAGCTTATGCAGCCGCTGCGCGCGGACCACATGATCCTGATGGCCCTGAAGAAGAGGCTGGAGGACGAGACGCTGTTCGCATCCTGTCTGTTCTGCCAGAACCAATGGCGCATCAGGGTCGGGAACGCGCCGAAACGCATAGTGTGTCACAGATGCAACGGGATCATGGTCGCATTGCTGAAGAGATACGACATGGACAAGATCAAACTGTTCTCCAAGGACCCGGACCAGTTGGACGCGCAGGAGAGGAAGGACGTCGCCAGGATACGCCGCATCGCCAACCTCGTGAACGAGGGCGGGAAGAGGGCAGCGATGACGCTTGCCGGCAGGGGTGTGGGCCCGGATGCCGCATCGCGCATACTGGGGAAGTCGCACACGGACGATGATGATTTCCTGAGGGACATCCTGGCCGCGGAAGTGCTGTTCGCGAAGAACAAGAGATTCTGGGATTAATCCGCGCGGACCGTGTTCGTGACGGATGCGACCCCGCCTATGGAGGCGCACACGACATCGCCGTCGCGTATCTCCGATATCCCCTCCGGGGTACCGGTCGCGATCATGTCGCCTTCGCACAGGGTCATGAACCTCGAGATGTACGATATCAGGAAACCGGGGGTGAAGATCATATCGGACGTGCGTCCCCTCTGCCTCACATCCCCGTTGACCGTGAGCGTCAGCTCCAGCGACGAGAGGTCGATGCCGTCGGAAGGGATGTATTCGGATACGGGACCGAACGTGTCCATGCCCTTGGCGATCGACCACGGGTTCCCGGTGTCGCGTGCGGCGTTCTGCATGTCGCGTGCGGTGACGTCGTTGAACACCGCGATGTGAGAGACATGATCCAAAGCATCCTCCTCGGACACGTTGCGGCACTCCTTCCCGATGACGAGCGCCAGCTCCACCTCGTGCTGCACGTTGGTGACCCCTTTCGGGATCACGACGTCATCGCCGTCGCGGATGATGCATGACGGCGGTTTCAGGAAGATGATCGGTTCCTTCGGAAGGACGGCATCCGTCTCGGTGATGTGCGGGCGGTAGTTCCATCCTACGCACACGATCTTGGAAGGGGGTGTCATGAGAAGTTCCCCTTGACCGTGAACTCCTTCTTCTTCTCCTCGGGCTTGGATACCACGAGAGGCACCTTCTTCTCCCTGAGGAATCCCTTGCAGATCACGTACACCTCGGACGACGTGGGCCTGGATGCGTCCGGGGAATGGACCTTCACACTCGCGAAACGGCCCTCGAGCTGGGCCTTCAGGTCGTTGAACATGTCGCCGTAGAAGACCTTCATGACGAGCTTCCCGCCCTTCTTCAGGATACGGTCGCACACGTCCACGGCGTACATGCAGAGGTTGATGGACCTGGCATGGTCCGTGGAATAGTGGCCGCCGATGTTGGGCGCCATATCGGACAGGATCACGTCCGCCTGGCCCTGGAACATGTCCAGCAGCCTCTTCATGGTGGCATCGTCGGTGATGTCCCCGACGATGGTCGTTATCCCCGGCATGGGCTTGATCGGACGGAGATCGACACCGATGACGTATCCCTTCTCCCCGACACGTTCCTGTGCGATCTGGAGCCACCCTCCGGGTGCGGCACCGAGGTCCACGACCCTGTCGCCCTCCTTGAAGATGCCGAAACGGTCGTCGATCTGCATGATCTTGAATGATGCTCTGGAACGGTAATTCATCTTCTTTGCGAGTTTGTAGTAATACTCGTGATGTCTCTCGTCCAGCCAACGCTCGTGCATGGACTCGATTATACCCATTCAGGATATAACCGTTGGTGCGCGCGCGTATATCCGCGGGATCGTCGCGGAAAGGGATCCGTCGGATTGAAAGGATTAAATACATCGGAACATGTAGTTCGTATTGCTCAACCAAGATCGATCCACATCCGTGAATTGATGCCGGTAACTCGAAAGAGTGTCTGCATGTAGTTCGTTCCAACTAACCATTGGAAAATGAGACATGAGTGCGCGCAGGTGTAATGCCGAGCTCGCCCAGACCCGCGATACGCGAAAGCGTACCGAAACCGTCGATGAATTCGCATAACGGTGGAAGGGATTGTCGGTACTTGCCGGCTTAACCTAAACCGTCCGCGATACGTCGATTCGGACCGGAAAGAGTATCCGTGAAAACGGGTAGGTCGAAAGACCCCTTTGGGCTTAAAAACCCAAAGGTAATCTTCTATCACAGCATGACATGGTACGAGGTACCGCATGCGCCCACAATTGATCGTTCTGGCAGCCGTCGTGTTCGTCGCCGTAGTGACCGTTTCCGTCGCAGGATCCGACGATGCATATTCCGAGACCGTCACCATCGACGGTGTGGAGTTCGTACTCTATGACGACCGCACCGCATGCGCCGACTACATAATGGACGCGTACGCCACCCACGTCTCGATCCCCGCGACCGTGGAGGCGGACGGTCAGATATACGAAGTGACCAGACTGGGCGAATACCTGACGGCGATGTGCAAATCCCTCGGATCCGTATCGCTGCCGGCCACCGTCAGATACGTGGGTGCGGGATCGCTGTCCTGTGCCGCCATAGCGGAGATCGCGGTAGATGCGGGGAACCCGTACCTCTCGTCGCACGACAACATACTGTACGACATATCGGGACAGGAACTGATACGCTACGCCCCCGCCAAGACCGATACCGAATTCGCAGTCCCGGAGAACGTCATCAACATCGCCGAGGGTGCGTTCCGCAATGCGACGAACCTCGTATCGGTGACGCTCCCCGACAGACTGACGATAATACAGTCGGGCACCTTCCAGGGATGCACGTCGCTGGAGAGGGTGGGTTCGTACGGTTCCGGGGAGTATAGTCTCCCAGAATCGCTGACGTACATCGACAGCCTGGCGTTCGGAGGGTGCGGATCACTCATACGGATGACACTGAACGACTCGCTGAAGTACATCGGTTCGATGGCCTTCTCCGAATGTTCATCGCTCACCGCCATGCACATCCCCGGCTCCGTGAACGGGATAGAGTACATGGCGTTCACAGGCTGCACATCGTTGACCGAATTCACGGTGAGCGGATTCAACGGCCATTTCACGGTCGAGGACGGCGTACTGTTCGAGACCGGACTGTTCGACAGCAGGAAGATACTGGTCGCGTATCCCGCCTCCAAGGAAGGGGACACGTATGTGGTATCATCGGATCTGACATCCGTATCCCCGATGGCGTTCTACGGGACCGTCAATCTGAAGACGGTGATATTCGAGAAGGGCACGGCATCGATCAACACGATGGCCTTCGCCGAGTGCGGATCCCTGGAGAAGGTAGTCATACCGGACACCGTGCTCCTCATCGACAGCATGGCATTCTACAAATGCACCTCGCTGCGCACGATAGAGGGGGCGCAGGGCGTGGTGACGATCGGACAGGGTGCGTTCCAGCACACCGCGATCACGGAATACGGGATACCCGATTCCGTGAGATACGTGATGAGCGAGGCCTTCTTCGGATGCGAGTCGCTCAGAGAGGTCCATATCCCGTCGGGAGTGAGGAGCATCGGAAGCTACGCGTTCCTCGGGGACGTCTCGTTGGAGAGGATAGTGTTCGACGGCACGGACACCGCTCTGGAGGAAGGGTCGCTGTCCGTGGGAGTGGGTTCCGTGCAGACTGTCAAAGTTGTGGCCCCGAGCGGATTCTCCGTACCGGACGATTCGCATGACATGTTCACGGACATAGAATTGGAGATAATCGGCGAGAGGCCGTATCCCTACGAGAACCTGATCGGAGTGGCGGTCTGCATCCTGGTCCTCCTCGGGATAGTCAGACTGTTCAGGGAGGTGTGACGGTGGCGAAGAGATCGAAGAACCCGTTCGTCCGCGTGGCGCAGTCCGCCAAGGCGATCTACGAGAACCGCGTGATCCTCATGGCGCTCATACGCAGGAACACCGCGGGCCGTTACAAGAGCACGTTCGTAGGATTCGGATGGCATCTGCTGATGCCCGTACTGATGATCATCGTGCTGTACATCGTGTTCGGTTCGATCAGGACGAAACCCATCGAATCGTATTGGATCTACCTCAGTGCGGGGATGTTCCCGATAATGTTCATAAGCAGCAGCCTGAGGGGCAGGGCGATACAGTCCAACGCCAGATACATCACCAAGATGCATTTCCCGAGGGAGATCGTGGTCCTGGCATCGGTGATCACGGATTTCCTCTCGGTCGTGTTCGCATACGTGGTCATCATCATGATCATCCTATTGTCGGGACAGTACGTGGATTGGATAGGCATGGCGATGATCCCCGTACAGCTGCTGCTGATGCTGATATTCTGCTACGGCTGCTCGCTCCTGATATCCACGGTGACGGTGTTCGTGAAGGACGTGGGATACATAATGAGCGTCGCCATGAGACTGGTGTTCTACCTCACCCCGACTTTCTTCCTTGTGGACGAGGCGGGAGGTGTCTTGGAAACACTCGTGTGGTACAATCCGTTCACGTACTTCGTGGAGGTGTTCCATCAGACGCTGTACTACGGCACCACCCCGGACATGTACATGTTCGGGATATGCGTGATACTGACGGTCGTGTTCTTCTTCCTGGGAGAGGCGGTCTTCAACAGATACCAGGACAGACTGCCGGAGGTGCTCTGACATGGACGACGTGATGATACGGCTGAAGGGCGTCCGCAAGGGCTACCGCATAAACTCCGACGATGGAAAAGAGAAAAGATTCCTGCACAAGCGCGAGACCGAGGAGTACGTCGTGTTCAGGGACGTGGACCTGGAGGTCCGCAGGGGAGAGGTCGTCGCACTGCTGGGGCGCAACGGGTGCGGGAAGAGCACGCTGCTGAAGATAATATCCGAGATCATAGAGCCCGACTGCGGGACCGTCGAGGTTAACGGCAAGGTGGCCAGCATCCTGGAGCTCAGCATGGGCTTCCACAGCGACCTCACCGGAAGGGAGAACATCTTCCTCCGCAGCGAGCTGTACGGCATACCCAGGAAGGTGGTGGCCACCTTCGCGGACGATATCGTGAGATACTCGGACCTGGGCAAGTTCATCGACAATCCGGTCCGCACGTACTCGTCCGGGATGAGGGCGCGCCTGGCGTTCGCCATAATGGTGAACGTGGACGCGGACATCTTCCTGGTGGACGAGGCGCTCAGCACCGGGGACATGGCGTTCGCATCCAAGGCGTCGGAGCATCTGGGGAACCTGGTCCGCAAAGGGAAGACCGTCATCATGACGTCCCACAACATGCGCACCATAAAGGGAGTGTGCACGCGCGCGGTATGGATCTCCGAACAGAGGATATTCATGGACGGACCCGCGGACGAGGTATGCGACGAGTACAGCAGAAGCATCAACGAGTCCCTCGAGGAGACGGAGAAGCTGGCCAACGACGGATCGTCGGCGGCGCAGTACCGTCTGGCAGGGTACTACCGCAAAGGTATCGGTACGGAAACGGACCGGGAGAGGTACGCGTTCTGGCTGAAACAGGCCTCGGACAGGGGCCACGTACCGGCCATGGCCGAGTATGCGGACCTGCTGATGTCCGTGGATCCGGAAAGGAACCTCGAGGAGGCGCTGGCACTTTACAAGGAGGCGGCCGACGGCAACAATCACGACGCCCGCAGGCACTACGCGTATCTCAGAGGGAACACTGATAGCAGTACCAAATTCCTTTTGGAGACATTGCGCGGGATCGCCGGGAGCGGGTATCCGGAGGACCTGTGCATGTACGGCAGCGCGCTGTACGCGACGGCAAGGACGGACGCCGACAGGGAACGCGTGTTCGAAACATACATGGAAGCCGCTGAGAAGGGGAGCGCCGAAGGACTGTACCGCGCGGGCATGATGCTCCGCAACGGCACCGGTACGGAGGCAGACACGGAGAGGGCGGTGGACATGCTGAAGAGATCCGCCGATCTGGGTCATCCGAAGGCGATGACCGTGTTGGGCGACATGTACATGGAAGGCAGACTGGTCGGGAAGGATCCCGCTGAGGCGTTCGGATGGTACCTCCTGTCCGCGAGGACGGGCAATCCGCGTTCCCAGTACCAGGTGGCCGTTATGCTGTCCGAGGGCATCGGCACGGAGAAGGATGAATCCGAAGCGGACGTGTGGTTCCGCAGGAACGCCGAATCGTATCTGAACGCCGCACGCATGTATGCCGCCGACCGTATGCACGGCACGTATGACGATGCGGTGGCACTCCTGGGTCCCGCGGCGGACAGCGGGAACAACAGAGCCAGACTCAGATTGGCACGCATGATGTCGCACAAGGACCCGGGATCGTCCGACAGGATGCTCGAGGAGGCCGCCATGGGACAGTGCAGGGACAGGGTGCCCCTGGCCAGATCCCTGTCCGGGAAGGGATCCGATCCCGAACGTGCGTTCACACTCTACAGACAGGCCGCGGACAACGGCGACCCCTACGCGATGTACGCCGTGGCGTGCATGTACCGCGACGGTACGGGTACGGAGGAGGACCGCGAGATGTACAGGTACTACACCCGCATGGCCGCCGAATACGGCAACAGGGACGCCAAGGCCGTGGTGCGGAAATGGGACATGAAGGCCAAACGCAAAGCGGCGAAGGAACGGAAACGATGATGACCCATATCATCTCGCGCTGGCGCGACAATTATAAACCACACATCCCGTTATAGAATCCGGTACCTATTATGACTGAGGGTTGGACCTACGCAAAGGCAGGAGTGAACATCGATCAGAAATCCAGCGCCATCGCTTCGCTGGTCAAGGAACTCAACTTCAAGAGGGAGGGGAAGGGGACCCAGGTCAGGATGAAGAACCTCTTCGCCAGCCTCATCGAGTTCGGGGACGACTATCTCACCCTCGCCACGGACGGTGTCGGAACGAAGCTCCTCATCGCAGAGGAACTCGGCATCTGGAACACCGTCGGTATCGACTGCATCTCCATGAACGTCAACGACACGATCTGCGTCGGTGCGGAACCCATGTCCTTCGTGGATTACATCGCCATCGACAAGCCCAACGGGGAGATCACCGAACAGATCGGTATCGGTCTCCAGAAGGGTGCCGAACTGTCCAACATGGAGATCGTGGGCGGAGAGATCGCCGTGCTCCCCGAGATGGTCAACGGCGTTGACCTGTCCGGGACATGTCTCGGATACGTACCGAAGGACAAGGTCGTCACCGGTCAGGGATGCAGGGAAGGGGACGTGATCGTCACCCTCAGATCGTCGGGTGTGCACTCCAACGGACTCACGCTCGCAAGGAAGGTCTTCGAATCCGCAGGATACGGTATGAAGGACAAGTGCCCCGGCCTCAGCGGCACCGTCGGTGAGGAACTCCTCACGCCCACAAGGATCTACGTCAGGGACGTGCTCGACATCCTCTCCAAGCACGAGGTGCACGGACTGGTGGACATCACCGGAGGCGGACTCAGGAACATCCTCAGGATGAGGGAGGGCCTCCAGTACGTCATCGACGACCCGCTCGAACCCGCACCCATCTTCAAAAAGATCCAGGAGCTCGGTAACATCAGCGACACCGAGATCTACCAGACCCTCAACATGAGCATGGGATTCGACATCATCGCCCCCGCGGATGCCGCGGAGGAGATCGCGTCCTCCTACGACGGTGCCGCCGTCGTCGGATACGTCAGGAAAGGGAAGGGAGTCCTCCTCGAGAAGGAGGATATCCTGTACGACAGGTACTGAATCGGGAGTGCATGCATGGTGCCGGCAGGCACCGTGCGCATCCCGGAAACATCCTTCTTTCGGGGCCTGCCCCGAGTTCTGCCGTTTGATGGATCATACGTGGGCGGATCCGACACATACGGCCCATTCAAAAAGCCACATCTTGTTCCAGGGATGACGGATCGATATCCGATAGGATCCAGTCCGCCGAAAAAAGGACTGGATCTATCAATAATACCCGACAGGAGAAAGAATCGTACGTAATGGTCATCTCTCGACGGAATCGATCGCCTGACGCGTCCTGCCGACGATCGCACGCCTGTCACCGTCCAGGAACACATCCATATCCGGGTGCTCCTGCTGATATGCAGATACCATCTGCATGATCTGACCCAAGGAATAATCGTCTGAATCGACACTGACTAGGATGCATTCTGGCGTCTGGATCACCTTACGTTCAAATGGGAGAGACATTCGACAGATATAATCTGAATCGGTCTGGCAATCTGTATGGAGAAGTCATGGTGCCGCGAGCCGGGCTCGAACCAGCGACTTCAAGATCTTCAGTCTTGCACTCTCCCAACTGAGTTACCGCGGCGTAAATACCCCGATTACAAGTTCTTATTAAAATATTTTGGTAGATGCCAGAAGCTCCGGACCGCATCCGCCGGCGATGCGGGACGTATCGTCACGGAAGGACGATCGGTGTTTGGGACGTTTACCGGAGATCGGCGGCTCCTTGGTGTATTCCCCTCTGCTCATGCAGACGAACGATACCTCGGCCTTCCCGACCATGGAACGGATGCGTACGCACCTCAGGGCGACGGAGACGAAAGCGATCGCCAGGATCGCCGCCAACGTCACCGGGATCGCGAACATCGGCTGTAGGAGTCCGCCGTCCCGATACGGGACGGCGAAGCAGATGCATGCCAACGACGCGAAGAACAGGGCCGTCGCGGTCAGCACGAATCTGCGGAGCTCACTGTCCATCGGGGACACCGCCGGTATCGGACTCCGCCGGCGGTGTCGCGTCCCCGCCGGCAGGTTCCTGTTCGACCACCGGCACGGGGTGGATGGCGACGACCTTGTCGCCGTCGCGGAGGTTCATGATCCTCACGCCGGCGGTGTTGCGGCCGTACTCGCTGATGTCGGACGCCTGCATGCGGATGACCATACCGGACTGGCTGGTGAGTATGAGACCGACGTCCTTCCTGACCATCCTCACGGCGACCACGCCGCCGTTGCGCTCGGTGGTCTTCAGCGTGATGACCCCTCTCGCACCGCGGTGCGTCCTCGTGTACGACTCCACGTCGGAGATCTTCCCGTATCCATTCTCGGATATGGTGAGCAGCTTGTCGCCGGGCTTCACCAGCGTCATGGAGACCACCTCGTCGCCGGCATCGAGCCTGACGCCCTTGACACCCATGGTGTCCCTTCCGGCGGCCCTGACCTCCTTCTCGTCGAACCTGACGGCGAGACCGTTCCTCGTGGCGATCACGATGTCGCAGTCGCCGTCGGTGATCTCAGTCTGCACGAGGCTGTCGCCCTCGTCCAGCTTGATGGCCTTGATGCCGCGCTGCCTGACGTTGCCGTACAGGGAGAGGTTGGTCCTCTTGACGATACCGGCCTTGGTGCAGAACACCAGGAACCTGTCGTCGGTGAAGTCGCGGGTGTGCATGAACCCGATGACCTTCTCCCCTTCCTGGAGGTCGGGGAGCATGTTCACGATCGGCTTGCCCTTGGACTGCCTGCTGCCCTCGGGGATGCGGTATCCCTTCAGCCACAGGAGACGTCCGGTGTCCGTGATGAACAGGATGTAATCGTGGGTGCTGGTGACGAACATGTTCGCCACCACGTCCTCCTCCTTGGTCTGCATGCCGCGGAGACCGATACCTCCGCGGTTCTGCTCCTTGTAGGTCCTGAGCGGGATGCGCTTGACGTATCCGTCGTCGCTGATGGTGACGACCACGTCCTCCTCGGGGATGAGGTCCTCCTCGTCAGTGTCGATGGCGTTGGGGTCGATCACGGTGCGGCGCTCGTCGCCGTACGCGGCCCTCATCTCCATGAGCTCGTCCTTGATGATGGAGAGGATGCGTCCCTCATGTGCCAGTATATCCTTGTAATCCTCGATCAGGAGCTCGGTGTCCCTGTAGTCCTTGCGGAGGGTCTCTATCTCCAGGCCGGTCAGCTTCTGAAGCTTGAGGTCCAGGATCGCCTTGGCCTGGGCCTCGTCGATGGACAGGAGTTCCTGGAGACCGATGTTGGCCGCCTCGGTGTCCTCCGACTCGCGGATGAGCCTGATCGTCTCGTCCAGCATGTTGAACGCAGCCATGTAGGCCTCGAGGATGTGCATCTTCTTCTCGGCCTCCGCGAGGTCGAACTGAGTCCTCCTGGTGACGACGTTCTTCCTATGGAGGATGTACTGCTCGATGAGCATCTTCAGATTGAGGATCTTGGGCTTGCCGTCGACAAGTGCCAGATTGATTATTCCGAACGTCTGCTCCATCTGCGTGAGCTTGAACAGGTTCTCCAGGACGACGGATTCCACCGCGTCCTTGTGGATGTCGATCACGATGCGCATACCGTTCCTGTCGGACTCGTCGCGGAGGTCGGTGATGCCCTCGATCTGCTTGGACTTCACCAGCTCGGCGATCTCGGTCACCAGTTTGGACTTGTTCACCTGATAGGGGATCTCGTCCACGATGATCGACACCCTGCCTCCGGGCCTGTCCTCGAAGTGGGTGTTCGCACGTACCCTGATCCTCCCGCGTCCGGTGCTGTATGCGGCGACGATACCGGAGAGTCCGTGTATGGTACCTCCGGTGGGGAAGTCGGGACCCTTGATGTACTCCATCAGATCCATCACGGATGCGTCCGGGTTGTCGATGGTGTGCACGATGGCGTCCACGACCTCGCAGAAGTTGTGCGGGGGCATGTTGGTGGCCATACCGACCGCGATACCCGCCGATCCGTTCAGGAGCAGGTTGGGGAACTTGGAAGGCAGGACGGACGGCTCCCAGAGGGATTCGTCGAAGTTCCTCACCATGTCGACGGTATCCTTGTCTATGTCGGCGAGGAGGTCGCTGGACATCTTGGTGAGACGTGCCTCGGTGTACCTCATCGCGGCCGCGGAATCGCCGTCTATGGAACCGAAGTTACCCTGACCGTCCACAAGGGGGTATCTGAGCGAGAAGGGCTGTGCCAGCCTCACCATCGCGTCGTATGCGGCGGAATCTCCGTGGGGGTGGTACTTACCCAGGACCTCTCCCACGACCCTGGCGGACTTCTTGTGTGCGGACCTGTACGAGAGTCCCAGATCGTTCATCGCATACAGGATCCTCCTGTGGACGGGCTTCAGACCGTCGCGGACGTCGGGCAGCGCACGGCCTACGATGACGCTCATCGAGTAGTCGATGTACGAGTTGGACATCATCTTCTCGATGGACTGGGTGATGTATTTGGGCTGGGTGTTCTGTTCTTCGTCCATGGTATCACACATCCAGGTTGATCACTTCGTGGGCATGGTCGATGATGTACTGCTTCCTGGGCTCGACATCCTCTCCCATGAGGACCGAGAACAGCTGGTCCGCAAGGATCGCGTCCTCGATGGTTATCTTCTTCATGATACGCGTCTTCGGGTCCATGGTGGTCTCCCAAAGCTGGTGGGGGTTCATCTCTCCGAGACCCTTGTATCTGCTCACCTGCGCTCCCGCTCCGATCTCCTCCATGGCGGCGGCCATCTCCTCGTCGTTGAAGCAGTAGATCTCCTTCTTGCCCTTGTAGACCCTGTACAGCGGGGGCATGGCGATGAACACGTGTCCCGCCTCGATCAGGGGCTTCATCTGCCTGTAGAACAGGGTGAGCAGCAACGTGGCTATGTGCGCTCCGTCCACATCCGCATCGGTCATGATGATGACGTTGTGGTATCTGATCTTGGAGAGGTCGAAATCGCTGCCGAACCCGCCTCCGATCGCCGTGATCAGGTTCTTGATCTCCTCGGACATGAGCATCCTGTCCTTGCGGACCTTCTCCACGTTCAGGATCTTACCGCGGAGCGGAAGGATGGCCTGATAGTACCTGTCGCGGCCCTGTTTGGCGGAACCTCCTGCGGAGTCCCCCTCGACGATGTACAGCTCGGACTTCGCGGGATCCTTCTCCGTGCAATCCGCAAGCTTCCCGGGGAGGGAGTTGGACTCGAAGACGTTCTTCCTCCTGGTGGCCTCCCTCGCCAGACGTGCGGCCTCCCTCGCCGCGTACGATGCGTCGACCTTCTTGATGATGGTCTCCGCCACCTTGGGGTTCTCCAGGAAGTATTCGGCAAGCTTCTCGTTCATCAGGGAGGCGACCGCGGACATCGCGATGGAGCTTCCCAGCTTGGATTTGGTCTGTCCCTCGAACTGCGGTTCGGGGAGCTTGACGCTGAGGACGGCCGTCAGGCCCTCCCTGACATCCTCTCCGGAGAACGTGTGGTTGCCTTTGATCAGGTTGTTGGATTTGGCATAATCGTTGATGGTCTTGGTGAGTGCGGTCCTGAATCCCGCCATGTGCGTTCCGCCCTCGGGCGTGTTGATGGTGTTGACGAACGAACTGACGTTGTCCGTGGTGTATCCGTCCGTGTACTGTATCGCGATGTCTATGTCCACGATGTCGCGGGTACCGCTGATGCGGATCGGGGGCGTGTGCAGGGGCGTCTTGGACGAGTTGAGGAACTCCACGAACTGTGCCACCCCTCCCTCGTAGTGGAAGGTCTCCTCCTTGCCGACCCTGAGGTCCCTGAAGTTGATGGTGACCTGACTGTTGAGGAACGCCTGGTTCCTGAACCTGTTCTGGAGAACGGAGTATTCGAAGACGGTCGTCTCGAAGATCTCCGGATCGGGGGTGAACGTGATGGAGGTACCGGTCTCATCGCTCTCGCCGATCACCTCGACGGGGCCGTCCGGGATACCGATCTTGTACGACTGTCTCCAAATCTTCCCCTCCCTCTTGATGACGGCGACGAGACTGGTGGAGAGCGCGTTGACGACGGATACTCCCACACCGTGCAGCCCTCCGGACACCTTGTAGTTGTTGCTGTTGAACTTACCGCCGGCGTGGAGTCCCGTGAGGGCCAGCTCCAATGCGGATTTGCCCTTCTCGTGCATACCCGTGGGGATACCCCTTCCGTCATCCGTGACGGTACAGGAACCGTCCTCGTTGATGGTGACCCTGATGATCGTGGCATAGCCCGCCATGGCCTCGTCGATACTGTTGTCGACGACCTCGTACACGAGGTGGTGGAGACCGCGGGAATCGGTGCTTCCGATGTACATCCCCGGTCTCTTCCTGACGGGTTCGAGACCCTCCAGCACCTGGATGCTGGTCGCGTCGTAGTTCTCCTTGTTCCCATCCATGAAAATGCCTCTGAGACCAGGTATGGCTCCGCAGTATATATACGCGCGTGCGTGCGCGACTCAATATAATATGAAAGGGAACGGAGGACGGAGGGGCACGGCCCCATCGGCGGCGGTGCTGGCCAAAACCGTCGGATTTAATAGTTCCACACCATATTGTCGATGCGATGACAAGCATAATGGAGGAGGCCCGCAGGGGGGTCACACCGCTCATAAAGGAGATCGCCGCCAAGGAGATGGTGAGCGAGGAATTCGTAAGGAACGGGATCGCGTCCGGACGCATAGTAGTACCCTGCAATCCGATCCATTCGCCCGTACCGGCCGCCGTCGGAGAGGGCATGTCGATCAAGGTGAACGTCAACCTGGGGACGTCCAGGGACATGCCCTGCATGGGTCCGGAGCTGGAGAAGCTGGAGATCGCCCTGAAGTACGGGGCGGATGCGGTCATGGACCTCAGCACGGGCGGGGACATCGACGTCATCAGGAAGGAGATCATATCGAGGTGCCCCGTGATGGTCGGTACCGTCCCAATATACCAGACCGGACTCATCGCCGCCAGGAAGGATGCCGTGGTGGAGATGACCGAGGACGACATCTTCAACGGCATCGAGAAGCAGGCCAAGGACGGTGTGGACTTCATGACCGTCCACTGCGGCATCACCAGACAGACCGTGGACTGGCTGAAGGATTCCGACAGGATCATGGACGTCGTGTCCAGGGGAGGGTCCTTCCTCACCGCATGGATACTGCACAACGAGGACGAGAACCCCCTGTACAAGAACTTCGACTACCTCCTGGAGATGGCGAAGAAGTACGAGATCACCCTCTCCCTCGGGGACGGGTTCAGACCAGGGTGCATAGACGATGCCTCCGATGCCGCACAGATCTCCGAGCTCATGACGCTCGGAAGGCTGGTGAAGAGATGCCGCGAGGCCGGAGTGCAGTCCATGGTGGAGGGCCCGGGACACGTGCCCCTGGACCAGATCGAGGCCAACATGACGCTCCAGAAGACACTGTGCCAGAACGCACCGTTCTATGTCCTCGGACCCCTCGTCACGGACATCGCGCCGGGATACGACCACATCGTCGGTGCCATCGGAGGCACGATCGCGGCCAAGGCCGGAGCGGACTTCCTGTGCTACCTCACCCCCGCGGAGCACCTCAGCCTTCCCGATGCGGAGGACGTCAGGGAGGGACTGATAGCATCCAAGATCGCCGCACATGTCGGCGACATGATGCGCGGAAAGGGCCACGAGGCCGATACCGCCATGGCAAGAGCCAGGAAGGCGCTGGACTGGGATGCGATGTATGACATCTGCCTCGACAGGGAGAAAGCGGAGAGATACAGGAACAGGGGTTGCACCGCGAAGGAGGACGGCTGTTCCATGTGCGGCGACGTGTGCGCCGTAAAGATCGTCAACCGCTACCTCACCAAGGAGTGAGGCGGCGGAAGATGGTTTATTAATAAACTTCCTTAAATTTTTAATAACTGCTGCGATGATTGTATCATCGTGACCATAATCAGCATCTCATTGGACGAGGAGAGCGTGGAAGCTCTCGACAGGATAACCGAGGTCCTCGGTCTCAAGGGAAGGAGCGAAGCGGTCAGATTCTCCATCAAATCGGCAACCGCCGAGATCAAAGAGACAGATAATTTCGACGGCGGCGTGGAAGGGGTGCTGGTGATCATCCATGAGCACCACTGCAACCAATGGATGAACATCATCCAGCACAAGTACGAGACCCTGATAAAGACCCAGATGCACTCCCATCTGAAGAACGGGAAGTGTCTGGAGATCATGATAGTGTCGGGGGACTCAGAACCGTTCATAAAGATGGTACGCGAGATACACTCCACCGGCGAAGCGAAATACCTGAAATTCGTGAAAAGCTGAAGATGGAGCCGCTGGAGGGATTTGAACCCCCGACCGATTGATTACGAATCAATCGCTCTACCACTGAGCCACAGCGGCCTATGAACCGGCTAATGACGGATTGACTTATAATCCTTTGTCGTCCCCGAGGGTCCGAAAGGGGACACGGGGTCCCGCCGGTACGATGCCTGTACGTACGTCAGCGGCGTGCGAACATATCCCTGAACACGACCGCATCTTTCTCCTGGAGCGGGGACTCGCAGATGAAGGTGCACTCGCGGTCGTATCCCTCCACCGCCCTGGCGAAGACCGACATGTCCGGATCCGCGGCTGACAGCGGCAGATGGCTGATCTCACCCTTGTCGCCGTACTTTATGCAGCTGATATGGAAGTGTGCTATGTCCCCGGCCAGCGGGAAGAACTCGTCGAGGAGGTCCCTGCAGTCCTGTTCCGTCCTCAGACTGCCGTGGAAGCGTGCGTGGGTATGTGCCACGTCCAATACGGGGGCGGTGCCATCCACCTGCTCCATGACCTTGGAGATCTCCTTCAGCGTGCCCCACTGACCCAGCTTGCCCATGGTCTCGATACCGAGCGTGACGTCCCTTATCCCTTCGGAATCCAGGATCTCCTTGCACCTGTTGAGTCCGTCTATGACGCTGTCCGTGGCCGTATCCGGGGATTTGCCGTAGGATGCCGCGTGTATGACGATGATATATGCACCCATGAGATGTGCCGCCCTCGCGGTATCCACCACATACTCCACGCTCCTGTCCCTGGTCTCCTGCTTGTCCGAATTGAAACTGATGAAATAGGGTGCATGCGCGCTCAGGCGTATCCCCCTCTCGCGTGCGAGAACGCCGTTGGCCCTCGCCTTCTCCTCGGAGATGCGTACGCCTCTGACGAACTCAACCTCCAACGCGTCCAGACCCAAGGACCTGACGGTGTCCATACCGTCCTTGGGGTTCTTGCTCCCTTCCGGATATCCTGCGGGACCGAATCTCATCGCCATGTTACGGCATAATCGGGGGAAACTCAAATACCTTCGCAGACAGTACGGACAATCCAATGAGGATCGTCATGGATGTGGCGCTCGACCCCACCTTGGGATGCGGGCAGGCGCACAGATGGCATAAGGTCGGGAACTCGTGGGAAGGCGTGCTCGGGAACGAGGTCGTCACGCTGACCCAGACAGAGGACGGCTTCGAGTGCGAAGGGACCGAAAACAAGGACATGATCCTGGATTACTTCAGATCGGAGGATGACCTGGATTCCATCTACGAGGATTGTGCCAGACATGACGGGTTCGTGTCCGATCTCATTGGCAGATGCAAAGGGATGCGCATCCTCAGACAGCCGCATTACGAATGCATCGCCACATACATCCTCGCCACCAACGCCAACGTGAAGCGCATAGGCGCGATGGTGGAGGGGGTCTGCAGGACCTTCGGGAAGGACCTGGGAGGGAGATACTCTTTTCCCACCCCTCAGGAGATCGTGGACGGGAAGGAGAGGGTCTGCGAATGCAGGCTCGGATACCGTGCGGACAGGTTCGTGGAGTTCGCACAGTCAGTACTGGACGGCTCGTTCGACCCGGATGCGTTGGAGGATATGACATACGAGGAATGCGTCGAATCCCTCCTCACCATCAAGGGAGTGGGACCGAAGGTGGCGGACTGCATAGCACTGTTCTCCTACGGGCATCTGGAAGCGTTCCCCATAGATGCGAGGATATCCGCCGTGATGAAGGACGTGTACGGGATAGAGGGCAGTTACAGGAAGGTGTCAGCCGCCGCGCGCGAAAGGTTCGGCAGATATGCAGGGTATTCGCAGGAATTCCTTTATCACGCCGACTTCATAGAATGATCACGGCTGGATGACCCGGGATCCGCAGATGCAGGCGGGCAGGGCCTCACCGAACTCCACCTCGTAGATCTTGGCCAGGATGCCGGATTTCTTGAAGGCCACACAGATGTTGCAGACCTCGGCGGCGAAATCCGTCCCGCTCTCGGCGATGGATCTGGCGGAAAGGGAGATCTGATCGTCCACGATGAAGTAGTTGGGATCGCCGGTGACGACGAGATTGTCCCCTCTCTTGTTCTTGAGATACTGGGACACCGCGGCATCCGTAAGACCGAAGGTCTTGGCCACCTTGGACTGGGTATACCCGAAATCGGCGACCAGCTTCTTCGCCAGCTCCCTCCTTATGGTCGGGAGAAGATACCATACAACGACCTCACACGGGATCTTCATCGTATAATGTTAATCATTCCGAATATATGCTACTTGTCGGTCAAATGACCCCGGGATTGCTTTTCAGGTAGAACTCCATGCTGTCCCATTCGTCGGACTCGCGCTCGCTGTCCTTCCTGAGGCTGACGCCGTACTTGGAAGCGGTCATCTTGACAAATCTGAGCAGGTCGTCGGGTCCCTTGAAGTCGTCCACCTTGGCGCCGGACGCGGTGATCTTGCCTCTGAATGAGGCAACTACCTCCGTTCCCCTGAAGACGACAGTATCGGTCGCCCCGCACTGTAGCTTGATCATGTCGCGCAGATAGTAGTGGAGGTTGTCCTGGTTGTTGAGGACCATCAGGTCGCGGACCTTGTCTATCTTCTTGCCGAAATCCGCCGCCAGCATCCAGTACAGCGTGGACGAGCCCTCCCTCAGGAATCCCTTCACCAGGAACCCTTCGTCCTCCATCTCCGCGAGGGCCTGTCTGATCACGGCCATACGGAACCCGGTGAAACCGGCGAGCTTCTCCGCGGAGAACATCCCGAAGTCCTCGAAGAGCCTGTGCAGGATCACCCGCACGGCCCCGGCCCTGTCCATGCCGTTCTCCGGTACCACGACATACGCGGATGAACTGTCCTGGCACAGTATGGATTTGTGCAGGAGCGACCCGAGGGCGTCCACGGTCGCGGACTCGGAGAGCGGGGAGCTCTCGATGACCTTCTTCCTGCCGATCGGCATGTTCCTCTTCACGACCGCGAGGACGGTGCGCTCGTCGTCGGTAAGCTGCTCCTCCTGTCTCAGCGCCCTGTATATCGATGCGTTGTCCAGGGTGGTGTACCCTATGTGCTTGGGACACAGCATGGTCTTCACGAGCTCGTAACGTTCGACGACGTTCTTTATCGGGGTCTTGTCCTCCACCCTCGTGACCAGTTCGGAATCGTTGCGTATGTATCCGCGGGACTCCACCGCCTCCAGGGCGTTGCGGTACTTGCGTCCGGGGACGGCACGCTGTCTCCTCAGGATGTAGCTCAGAATGTCGATATCCCTGTACACGGCGTCGACGAGACGTCCCTTGGCAAGGAACCCGTTGATGAGATGGTATCCCTTCTCCGCGAGGACGGCCATGATGTCCTCGCCGAGCTCGGACGGATCGGTCTTCATGACCTCCCTCAGCCTGACGATGTCTATGCCCTTCATGCGGTAGAATCCCATCATGCGGTCTATCGCGTCCAGAGTCTGACCCAGCAGCGACGGGTCGTCGATGTCCATGCCGCGGATCTCGATGCATCCGGACATCTCCCAGATCTCCAGGGCGCCTACGATCGAACAGCCCTTGACGAGAGGATAGATCCATTTGTCCCCGTACCTTGCGGAGATCTCCGCCCATTTGGGCGACAGTACGGGATCGTACAGCGACATGACGATGACCTCCTCCGGGACCTTCGCATCCTTCATCAGGGGGATCTCCTCCGGGAGGACCATCATTGGTGTGTGTCCATCGCCCACGTATATCGTGCGGGCACCCATGGAATCGGCTATCGCCTTCGCGTACTCCGGATCCAATCCGAGGACGTACCTCAGCGCCATTATCGGGATGGGGCCGTACGCACGGAGACTCTGCCTCACCAACGGGGGCACGGGATCGTAATCGATCGGGGTGGGGTGGTACACCTCGTAGGTGTTCTCGGTACCCCAGTCCTCTCTCTCGTTGAACGCCCTGACCACCTTCAGCGAACGGTCCAGTCTCAGCAGTGATTCCTTCACGCGGTCCTTCTCCAATCCGGTCTCGGCCACCAACTGCCTCATGGTCGCCCTGCCCATGCCGGCGATCACGCCCAGGAGGGCCTCGTCGTCCGGCGTCACCGCCTCATTGCGCAGCGCGGCGAACTTGGATGCGTCGTCGTCCCTGACGAACCTGACCTTTCCGCGGATGAAACGTCCGAGCCTGATGTGCTTGGACTCGCGCATGGCGTACCATTCCTTCAGGTCGAATCCGGACACACGGTTGTAGACGTCTATCTCGTTGCCTGCGGAACCGAAGAAATCGAAGTACTCGTCGATGGAGGCGAACCTGGACCCCTTGGATACGAGATAGCGGTTCACGGTCTCGTAGTCGAAGACGTCCTTGGAACCGGCCCTCAGCCTCATATGGTCCAGATGGAGCATGTACTGCTCGCTCTCCGAGATCAGGAACCTGCCCTCGGACACCTCCTGCTCCGCGACGAGTGCGCGGAGCGACACGCCGACGTCGGCCTCCGGTATCGACAGGGCATAGGATATCTCCTGGAGCGTGGCGGGTGCGAAGCAATCCAGATACTGCCTGACCGCCCTGTCCACGGATTCCCTCCTGTCCGGGAAACCGCGGCCGTACGGCGAGAACATCCATTTGTTCTGACCGGTGACCGACGTCCTGGTGACCAGGTACATGGATTCCAGCTTGCGCAGCGACCTATACACGGAATCCTCCGACAGTTCCAGGGATTCCGCGATGGTACCGAGGGCGTTGTCGCCCGTCACCGCGCCGAGGACCCTGCGGTCGATGTCGTTGAGCTCCCTCTCGCGGCGGGTGGCCGACGCATAGTACGGGATCTCCCCGGACAGGGTGACGTACGGGTCGTCCATGTAGACCGTTCCGAGCTCCCCGCGGTTGATGAGCTCCCTGAGCCATGCGTCCACGGACCTCCTGTCCGCGTCGCAGTACGAGTAGATGTTCCTGCCCCTCTCCCTGAACACCTGGAGGGGACCGGTGCGTTTCAGCAGCGGGATGATGTCGGATGCGTCCGATATGCGGCCGGACTTCTCCCTGAAATAGGGTATGACCTGCTCCTCCTCGAACTCGAACTCCTTCACGGAGTCGCCCATGGCACGGTAGAGGACCTTCCTGTGCAGCTCCTTCAACAGGGCGGTCCTGTCCTCCATGAGGACGATGTCCGAGAATCCGGACAGGATGATGCTGTGCGCGAACGGGGACGGTGTGCCGTTGTACGGCAGGACGACCATGTCCATCTCGCCGGAACCGATCATGTCGAGCACCGTGCGGGCGTTGCGTATGTCCATGTCGTCCTCCAGGATCTCCCTGTAGGTCTCCTCGATGACGGGCATGTTGTCCATGTTGCCCAGGGATTCTAACAGATATGCGGAACGCGTCTGCTGCCTGTTGACGGAAACGGGACGGCCCATGTAGTTCCTGAGGATCATGAAGCTCCTGGACGCGGTGTGTCTGAACCTCAGTTTGAATATCTCGGAATCGCGGATCGATTTCCTCAGTATGGACTCCAGATCCCTGGAGTCCAGCATGCCCACGATCCTGGGGACGTCCATGCGGCGGGACATGCCCAGCATGAAATTGTCGTCGGACATGGTCACCGAGACCGATGTGCCAATGAGATTGGTTATCCTGTACGCGTACGCCCTGGAGAGCGCATCGTTCACCCTCCTTCCGAACGGGAAGTGGAAGATCACCCTCTGGTTGCCCGACGGGTCTATGTACTCCTCGACCACCAGCCTCCTGTCGTCCGGGATGATCCCGCAGGATGCCTTCTGCTCCCTGAAGTACGATATGAGGGAACGGGCGGAACCGGCGTCGATGTCGAAATCCGAACACAGATGGTCCATGAGTTCGCTGTCCGGAACGGTCTCGATGTCGCGGGACATCTCGGACCTGAACTCCGCCACGTCCATGGAGAGGTCGAAACTCCTCGGCAGCATCTCCCCCGCCCAGGACGGGACCGTCGGTTTCCTGCCCGATGCCTCCTTGACGTGGGCCATCATGCCCTTGGATCTGACAAATTCGAACGAACGGCCTCCGAGGACGAAGATGTCGCCGGGGGACAGCCTCTCGACGAACTTCTCCGAGAGCTCCCCCGCCACGGTACCGCGGTTGGTTATCACGCGGTAGTTCGATTCCTCGGGGATCGTTCCCAGGTTCATGAAGTAGATCATCCTCGAACCCTTCTTCCTGCCGAACACCCTCTCGGTCTCGTCGTACCATATCTTGGAATAGACGCCCTCGTACTCGTCCTTGCTCCCGAGGTACTTCAGCACGCTGATGAACTTCTCCTCGGGGAGGTCGCGGTAGCAGTAGGAGTGTCTGATGAGTCTGAATGCGTCGTCGATGTCCCAACGTACGGAGAGGCTCATACCCACGACGGTCTGCGCCAGCACGTCCAGGCAGTTCTCCGGGATCTGCACGCGGTCGATGTGTGCCCTGTGGGCCGCCCTGCACATGACGGCGCACTCCACGAGGTCGTCGGGATCGAACACCAGCAGACGTCCCTTCGCGACCTTGCCGAAGCTGTGTCCGCTGCGCCCGATCCTCTGGAGACCCTTCGCGACCGATTTGGGGGATCCGATCTGACAGACCAGGTCCACAGAACCTATGTCGATCCCCAGTTCGAGGGATGTGGACGAGACGACGCATTTGATCTCGCCTCTCTTGAGACGTTCCTCCACGTCGAGACGTATCTCCTTTCCGAGGGAGCTGTGGTGGACCTCCACGTTCTCCAATCCGCGCTCCTTCAGTTTGTATACGACGCTCTCCGCTCCGGAACGGGTGTTGGTGAACACCAGCGTGGTATCGTGCTGATCGATGAGCTCCTTCAGCGTGTCGTACATCATCGAGTTGACTATGTCCGATGACAGACGGGTCATGTCGTCCGTCGGACAGATGACCTTCAGGTCGAGGGTCTTCTTGGAATCGGACTCTATCAGTGTGACATCCCTCACGCTGCCGTCGTCGTTGCATCCGACCAGATACCCTGCGACCGCTTCGATGGGTGCCAATGTGGCGGAGAGACCGATCCTGGTGAACGGGCGTACGCAGTGGTCCTGGAGACGCTCGACCGTGAGCGAGAGGAACGCTCCGCGCTTCGAATCGCATATGTCATGGATCTCGTCGAGGATCAGCCACTCTATGCGATCCAGCTTCTCCTTGAACTTAGGTGCTTCGAGGATGAGTGCGAGCGATTCGGGCGTGGTGATGAGGATGTGCGGAGGGTGTTTGAGCATCTTCTGACGCTCGTACTGCGAGGTGTCCCCGGAACGGACGCCGACACGGATGGCGGGTACGGGGAGCCCGTGGCGTTCCGCCACCTCCCTCATCTCCGCCAGCGGCGAGTTGAGGTTCCTGTTGACATCGTTCGCCAGGGCCTTCAGCGGGGAGATGTAGATGCAGTAGACCCTCTCCTCCAGCGTGCCCTCGTTGGCGTAACGCGTCAGTTCGTCGATGATGCTCATGAACGCCGTCAGCGTCTTCCCCGAACCCGTGGGGGACGATACGAGGACGTTCTCCCTGCGGTGGATCACAGGTATCGCACGGGACTGCGGGTCCGTAAGGGACGAGAACCTCTCGTTGAACCACGTCGAGACGAGGGGCTGCATGAGGGACATTACTTCTTCACGGGAGTATGATTTATCCGAGCGCTGCATCATTTTGACCGAACGTATGACATAACATGAATGCGTTAATGTAGGTTGCGCTATTACAGGCGCGCACATTCGCGCGCGAACCGTCTAAATCCTTAAATTCACGCGCAGGAATCAGAGACATATGAGGTCGGGAACGGTCACGGTCATCATTCTGACGGCATTGCTGCTGTCCACACCCGTCGTCGCGATTGTCCTCTCAGACGAAGCGTACGCGGACGAGTACGATTCGCAGATCAGTGCCGATAAGGAGCTCACGTTCACCGGCACCGTGTACTTCGACATAAAACCGGCCGCGGACCAACTGCCGTCCATCGTGGTGCTGATAGCCGACTACAAGGACGACAAATGGCAGTACGTGAGGGAACCGTGCAAGGCCACCATCTCCGACACGGGGGAGTTCAACGTACAGTCGTACAGGATCCTCCACAACAGCCTGTCCTACTTCTTCCTGGTGGAATCCGGATACGAGATCGAGACCGTGTCGTCCTCCTTCGAGAACTACGCCACCGTAGTCACCCGCGACAGCAGCGTGGTCACGGAGACAGGGGGCTCATATTCCTACAGCTACAACGCGTTCAGGCTCATCGCATCCGTATCGTCCTCCGAGGTCACGAAAGCGGTCACCGACGGTGCGAACGCGATCACCGCCAGACACGCAACGGGTTCGGTCACCGTCAACGTCACCAACGACGAGTACAACCTCTCCAACGTGGAGGTCCGCCTGGTGAAGAAAGGGGAGACCGATCCCGACAAGTACACCGCCAAGGACTACTCCGAGAACGGGAGGTGCGTGTTCAACAACGTCCCCACCGGCGAATACGACGTGATCGCGACGCTGAAGAACTACGAACAGTTCCGTTCGGAATCCGTCACGGTCACCAAGAACGGATCCGAGACCGTATCCATCGAGATGATCCTCAAGGTGAACAACAAGGACTACTGGGGCAACGACCTGCCCCACTTCCTCATGATCATCGGAGGATCGCTGGGGATCGCGATCGTGGCCATATCCATCGTGCTGCAGCACTTCATCATCAACAAGAAGCACGAGGACTGGATCATCAACGATGTCAATGATGACGAGATCTGATACGGGCCCGCGGGCCCGTACCATCATTCATCTCTTGATACTCTTGGCCACCTTCTCGTAGAGACTGTTGCCCTTGTGGTCTATCGCCACGACGAGGGGCCCGAACCTCTGCGCATCGAACTTCCAGATGGCCTCCGCCATACCCAGATCCTCCCATTCGACGCCGTCCACCTTGGCCAGCCCCTCCGCGTACGTCACGGCCGCACCGCCGACCGCAGCGAGGTACACGCAGCCGCACGCCTTCATCGCGTCGGCGGTCTCGCGGGACATACCTCCCTTCCCGATGATGGCCCTGGGCTTGAACGTCCTGATGAACTCCGGTTCGAGCTTGTTCATCCTGGCACTGGTGGTGGGACCGGCGGCCACGACCGTCCATGCGTCCCCCTCCTTCTTCATGATCGGACCGCAGTGGAACAATGTGCATCCATTGATGCAATCCGGGACGTCCTCCCCGGAGCGCTTCCTCTCTAGCGCACGGATGTGCATCTCGTCGCGTCCGGTGATGACGCGTCCGGTGACGTACACGATGTCGCCCAGTTTGAGCTTGGATATGTCCGATGCAGACATGGGGGATTCCAACATCTCCATCAGAACACCCCCTGCGTGATCTCGTACGAGCCATCCTTCATTATCCTGACGCTGGCACGTCTGGTCGCCCAGCATCCGATGTTGACTGCGACTGGAAGGGATGCGGTGTGGCATCCTGCCTTCCTGATGTTGACGCCCAACACGGTGGTGGAACCACCCAGGCCCATCGGGCCGAGACCCGATGAGTTCAGCCTGACGAAGAGGTCCTCCTCCATCTTCCTGAGCTGCGGATCGGGATTCCTGGCGTCCAGCGGCGTGAGCAAAGCCTCCTTGGCCATGGATACGCACACGTCCGATGTACCGCCGATACCGACGCCCACGATGCTGGGCGGACACGGTCTGCCTCCCGCATCAAGGACCGCGTCCACGATGAACTCCATGATCCCGTCGATGCCGTCCGCGGGATTCAGCATGGCCAGACGGGTCATGTTCTCGGAACCCGCTCCCTTGGGAAGGACGGTTATCTGCAGGAAATCGTCATCCGTGGGGATGAAATGGATGAACGGTGCGCCGAGACCGGTGTTATCCCCGGTGTTCTCCCTGGTGAGAGGATCCACGAGATTGGGCCTCAGAGGAATCTCCGCCGTCGCCCTCCTCACCGCGGCCTCGATGTCGCAGGCGACCGAGGAATCGAACCTGCCGGACACGTAGAACACGGGGATCCCCGTATCCTGGCACATGGGTTTTCCGAGGAACTCCGCCTTCTTCGCGTTGTCCATGATCGCACCCAGTTGGGAATATGCGATCTCCTGTGTCTCCCACCCCGCACCCGCCTCCAGGGCCCATCCTATGTCGGCAGGGAGCTTGGTGTTGGCCAGACGCAGGAGTCTGACCACTATGTCCTCCGTGGTCTCGGGCAATGCTATCATACGACGGTTATCGGGGCGGTTGTTTCTATATCCATCGGTCCGACCCAAATCAAAAACAAATACGTGCATACCCTACCAGTATCGATGAGCTGGAACGACTGGGGGTACAAGAAGAGGCTGTGGGTCGCGGGAGCATCGTCCTTCGTACTCTGTATCGTACTCAGTGCATACTTCCATCATTTCGACAGTGCGCACTGGATGTTCACCGTGGACTCCATCGAATCCGGCAACGGGATCTACGGACTGAACGGATTCTACTACCCCCCGCTCTACGGATACATACTGTCGTTCCTCGCGATGGTCGCCGATCTCGTCGCCATCCCGATGACGGCCGTGTTCCCCACGGACACGTCCGTCCCCTCCGGGATGGGCACGTACATGTACTACAATCCCGCGTTCCCCATCCTGTACAAGTGCGTGGATGCGCTGGCATCGCTGGCCATCGCGTTCCTGCTGTTCAGCCTGGTGAAGGATTACACGGGCAACGAGAGGACGGCATACAGGATGTCATTGATCTGGCTCATCTGTCCGATAGTCATCCAGATGACCGCGGTGCAGGGACAGTTCGACGTCATCGCGATCATGGCGGGGCTCATGTGCCTCTCGGCACTGAGGAAGGAGAGGTATTTCCTCGCAGGCGCGCTGTTCGCCATGTCAGTCCTGCTGAAGGTCTTCATGGGACCGTGTATCGTGGCGTTCGTGATATACATCTGGGCGAAGAAGGGGAAGGGCCTGGGATCGCTCAGATACGTCGCGTATGCGGCCCTCGGTGCGCTGGTCGTAACCATAATAACATACATTCCATTATTTTCGGACGGGACCTGGCAGTACTCCATGACCTTCTTCAGCGACCGTGCGGGAAGGGTCTGGTACATGACCTTGGTGACGCTCCTCGGGATCGTCCCGATGATCGGTATGATGGTCCTGTGCGCCTATCATATGATAAAGGACACGGATAACAACGAACGCAACCTCATCGTCTGGACCGCACTCCTCTTCGGGATGGGTGCATCGATCGCCCCCGGTTACCAGTACGGACCGTGGATATCGGCATGCATCATCCTGATGTGGACGGCGATAGACGACAAACGTCTCTACAGCAAACTGTACTGGTGCACCGCCGTGACATCCACGCTCACGGCCATAACGATCACGCACTTCTACCAGATGATGATGGGCAGCTATTATTGGGGATTCCCGGATTACGTGAGCATCGCCGAACTGGCACTTGCGGCCAACCCGGTGATGTCCGTCGTGGCCACCGTGATATCGGTGATCTACGTACTGGCACTGGTGCTTGCGATGGTACTGACGCTCATGAGTCTGTTCGAGGGCAGATGGGGCGCCCTCGACTCGGTATCCGAAAGGATAAGGTCCGTGGAGGGAGAGAGATGAGATCTAAGGAGCAGACGTTCATCATCGCGGTCACGCTTATACTGGCGGCCGTCATGATCGCCGGAGAATGGTTCGCGTACTACGCCCCGCATGACAGGACCTCTTCGGCATCCCTGGACGGGGATACCGTATCGTACTCGATCACATCCGACGGCAACAGGGAATACAAGGCCGTGCTCCTCGACAACGGCACCTACGATGAGGTCGTCGAACTGTACCTCTATTATGACGAGGGGTACGCATCCAACGTCTGCGAGGACAACAGCCCTCCGATCGGATCCCCTCAGTTCACGCAGAAGTATTACATCGAACAGATACAGAACTACGTCTCGTACAAGGGGATGCATGCGGTATCGCGCGCGAGCGCATCCGAACTGCTGGCGGTCATGACCGAACAGATCTCCGACGACAGCTGCAGAGGGAAGGGTGTGCTGTTCGCATCCGGTTCCATACCCTCCGTGCTGTTCGACGGATCGTCGTCCTCCGTCCTCAGGACGTGGATGACCATGGGCGGGACAGTATATTGGATCGGCAACGAACTCGGAAAATACGTTTCGAACGGTGACGAACTGACAGAAGTGAACGGTTCGGAGGCGCTTACCGGCGTTCCCGGACTGACGTTCCTGTCCGGAGGCTCGTCCACGGAGAGCGGCGAACTGCGCACCGAACTGAGCCTCGCCTCGTTCGATCTCAGCTATGCGGTCTCCGGTACCGGCGTGAGGCACTTCGGATACGTCGACGGCGGGTTCTCCTCGATCGGATGCATAGCCGTGGGTGCCGGACAGGTATGCGTGATATCCGGCAACTTCACGATGAATCAGACCAAGGACGTGTCCAACACCGTATGCGCTGGCGTATCCTATTGGTCGCAGCTTGCCGGTTACGACGAGGGGACGTTCACGAAGAAGGTAGAAGGCACCATGACCGTAAGACCGACGCACGGGAACCTGTCGATGTACCTCTACGTGGGCGCATACCATTCGGTGTACGGCGAGAGGTACGACCTCTGATCACTGAACGTAGTACAGATCGTCCTCTATGCGGACCACCTGGACGGTCTCCCCGATCTCCGCACCCTCGGGGATGCGGAGGTCCACCGTCGAATAATCGGTCGGGTGCATGACCTGTATCTCCGTACCGGATGCCGTGAGTACGACAGCCTCCCTGCGGTCGGACACCTTGGCGAGGATCCTCATGGATTGGATCTCGTTCTTCCTCGCGGTGGTATCGCGGTAATCGCCCAGGGACGTGAGACGTCCGCCGGTCCTGTTCAGTCCCGCCAGGAGATACGGTCTACCGTTCATCTCGAGGACGTCCCCGACATGGTACGCGGGGAGCCTGACGAGATAGGTCATGCGGTACATCTCCTGTCCGTCCGATGTCATGCCCACCAGCGATGCGGATTCCTTGGATTCCGCGCCGTACGCATCCACGAGGTCCTTCGCGAGCGAACGTGCCAGCGATATGGATGACAGCTGGATGTCCACGCCTCCCGCGACCTCCTGTACCTTGGTGATGAACAGTCCGCGGTTGGTCCTGGACTGCGTCTCCACGGAATCGCGGACCCTCCTGACGGTCTCGTCCCTGAGCTCGTCGGTGAGCCCCTTCTCCCCGGAACGGATCTGGAGGGTGGCCTCGTAGTAGTTCCCGAGCTGTCTGGAACATTTCTTGCAGACGGTGTTCTTCAGCCTCACGAGGACCTTCTCCTCGGCCTCCGTGATGACACCGTTCACGCCCACGTCCGCCTTGACGGTGACCTGGAAGGTGCGCTCGTCCTGCATGTCCTGGATCGTGCCCACGGCGATCAGTTCGGCGCCGTCGATGAGCGAGAGCGCGGATATGGCGGCCTCCTCGACCGCATCGCAGAGTTCCATCCCGATCCAGCGGTCGCGGATCTCGTACTCCTCGCAGTTGGTGCACCTGTGCAGATCGACGTGATGCGGGAGCTTCATGAGCGGTCTGTCGCCCAGGAAGCATTCCATGCAGAGACCGTTGATGGTGTCGTCGCAGTCCTTCCCGCATTTGACGCAGAATCCGGTCATCATCTCACTACCTGGGCGTGCACCACGCCGCCGATGGTGACCGTGCACCCGTCGTTGACGTAGCCCTCGGCTGCAGCGATGGAGACGGTGCGCTCCCCCACGAGGTTCATGATGTCGTGTTCGCCCATGATCTCCGCGAGACGCTCGTCCTCTATGACGTCGCCCTTGTAGAAGGACTCGTGGACCCTGAGACGGAGCTTGCCCTCGGAGAAGGAACCTCCGACGAGCTCCTCGTCGCACGCGGCCAAAACCGTCCTTCCGTCCGATCCCCTGTGTATCTTGATGCAGATCATTTCAATTCCCCGACTCCAGAAGCCTGTACACACCGTGGCTGAAGACTATGTCCATGTTGTCCCTGAGCATCTCGACGACGGTCTCCACGGTATTGGCCGGTATGCCCTCGTTGGCACATACCTGTTTGAGCTGATCCAGGGATATACCGCCGACAGCGTTCTTGATCTCGTCGTAGATGAGTTCGCGCGAGCGTTTGCGCTCGCTGTTGGTGAACGAACCTCCCGCCAGGTCGATGTCGTAACCCTTGCCGGTGCTGGCGATCTTCGTGAGATAGTAATTCACGAGTTCGATCGAACGGACCGCATCCTCCTTGGTCACGGTGTTGCGCAGATGCATCTTGGCGGACGCCTCCGCGAGACGGATGTATGCCTCGAGCTGCCTCGCCGTGATCGGGATGGACCCGTCCTTGGAACTGAGTCTGATGTTCAGATAATCGTCCCTTATGAGGTCGTACGCCTCCTGGGTCATGACCGGGACGTAGTTCTTCTTGGCATACGCCACATATTTTCTCAAGATGTCCACCGAATACGGCGGCTTGATGTTGCTCGTGTGATCCAATATCCCGTCTATGTCCACGCCCTCCACCGGGACCTTCTGCACACGGGCCTGACCGCGCAGATGTCCGTCCAGGATGTGGGTGGCGATGTTCCTGTCCAGTTTGGCATCCGGTTTGTCGGTGAGCACGAACATGAGGTCGAAACGCGACATGAGCGCCGGGGGCAGGTTGATCTGATCCGCGATCTTGAGGTCCGTGTCGAAGCGTCCGAGCTTGGGGTTCGCCGCCGCGAGCATGGAGCACCTGCATTGAAGGGTGGCGGTTATACCTGCCTTCGCCACGGATATCCTCTGGGATTCCATCGCCTCGTGGAGGGACGACCTGTCGTACTCGGTCATCTTATCCAACTCGTCGATGCATGCCAATCCCTTGTCCGCGAGGACCAACGCTCCGGCCTCGAGCGTCCATCTGCCGTCCCCGAAATCGTCCTTGACGGCCGCGGCGGTGTTGTGTATGATGAATCCGGAACCGAGGAAGCTGTGCGCGGGATCGACGGTCAGGTCGTAGACGTATTCCGGGAGGTCCTTGGTGAGGACCTCCACGGACTGCAGCATCATGAGACGTCCGTTTCCCTTCATGACGGTGACGAAATCGCCTTCCGCCAGCACGGATGCCTCCGTCCAATCGAACCTGGCGTCCTTCATGGCCTGTATCTTGGTCTCCGGCGTCAGGATCAGGACGTCGCCGCCGACGGTCGTCAGTTTGATCAGCCTGTCGGGTGTGGCGATCCTCCACACGTATGTGATGGGCATCAAGACGGTACCTATCGAGTTGATCGATTCGATACGGTCGCCGGAGACGGCCTGCCTCCATATCCCGGGACGGTACTCCTCGGGATCCGTCATCTTGGAGTCCACGTAATCCGAGATCCTGACCATGCCGGATTCCAGGTCCAGCATCGTGTCCCCGTGTACGCAGAGTCCCGCGGACGATGCGGACTTACCGGATGCGTATATCCCTCTGGGGGACAGGGCGCTCATGTACCTGAGCAGCTGGGATTTGGCCACACCGGGGTCTCCCATCATCAGGATGTGGATGTCCCCCCTCATGGTGGTGCCGTCGTCCATGACCTTCTGCGACCCTCCGAACAGCTGGAGGGCGACCGCCTCCTTCTCCTTGTCGAGACCGTAGATCGTTGGAGCGATGGAACGGACGATCTTGTTCAGGATGTCGGGATCCTTGGACATCTCCAGGATCTCCTTCTCGTCCTCCTCGGTGATGTTCAGTTCGGAGAAGTCGTTCTGCTCGAACTCGTATGAGATGACGTCGATGAATATCTCGAATATCGTGGACTTGTCGCGCTCCATCTTCTGCACGGAACGGATTATACCGTTCAGCGTGACCCTGTTGCCCGGGGTTATCTTTCCTGCGATGTCGTCCTCGATGTAACCGAACAGCCTCTCGGGCTGCGCACCTCCGCGCAGTCCTTCGGGGTTCTCCTGTATCTCGACCTTCTGCGTGTCGATGTACTCGGACATGCGCTCGTCGAGGTGGAAGTTGGGTGCGGACTTGTTGCATCCCTCGTTGGGACAGAACAGGGGTTCGCGCTGTATCATGCCGCTCTGCGGCTCCCACACCTCCGCGTTGCACTTGACGCACCTGTACAGTGCGCGTGTGAGCCTGGGCTTGGGGGACGTCACCTTCCTGACGAGACCCTCCACGGCCACGAGCCTCCCGAGATGCTTGGCGCGGAGATTGCGTATCTCTATGGTGGCATCCGGGGGGAGATTGTCTATCCTGAGGTTGATGTTGTTGGACGGATCCCACGTACCGGACATCAGTTCCTTGATGACCTTCTTCCCCGCGGCGAGGGACTTGTCGGGATTCTCAAGGATGTACGCTCCGAACTCCGTGCTGATGGAATCGATGTCGGAGAAATCCACCGTGATGCTCTTGATGTCCGGATAGCTGTCCTGTATCTCCACCAACATGAGATGGTACTTGTCCTCGCTGAGGATCTGCTCCCAGCATGTGGAGATGTCCCCCTCCTGGAAGTACAATCACATCACCCCGGACAGGTCCTTCTTCCTGCACTCCTCGTCGACCCACCAGATCCATCCGCCCTTCTCGACGGACACCTCCCCTTTGACGAGACCCGCCTGTTTGAGCTTCATCATCGTCTTGGCGAAATCGTCGGGGCAATGGTAATCGAAGAGTGAGGCGAGACGGAACTCGACCTCCTTCGTGGTCAACTTGTCGTTACCGAAGACCATCCATACGAATCTAACAACATCTCCGAGCATCAGACGTACAACGCTAACTTACTCTTTAAAGTAACGCGCGACCAGAATGATCAGTGCTTTTCGACGAGATTCTCGAGGTTCTCCGGGTCCCTGAGGTTCTCCTTGACCCAATCCCTCACCCTCTCGATGAGGTCCACGTAGCAGTCGTAGAGCTCCTTGTCGTCGGTGGCCTTCTCGAAGTTCTCCTTCCTTCCGAAGTCCACGCAGATCTGCTTGGCATCGTAGGGGACGACGTCCTTGATCCTGTCGTAGGTGGACTTCTCCAGGAAGATGAGGTAATCGAACGTCTGCGGCATCTTCTTCATCTTGAAGTCCTTGGCGATCCAGGACCTGATGTCGTAGCCGTTCTGGTACATGACGGAGATGAGCTCGCAGTCGATGAAATCGAACCTGGGGCCGGCACTCCAGATCTCGTACCTGTCGGAGTAGAATTCCTTGGCGAAGTACTCCGCTACCTGTGACTGCAGGTCGTTCATCTCGTCGAGGAACATGATCTTCACCTTGTCGGTCTTCTTTCCGAATAATGCCATAGCCCACGTGAAAGAGTCATACGGTATAAGAGTACCGATTGGCGAGACGGTCATATCGCGACGGCTGGGTCATCGTCACGGCACACTTCCGCGTCGGCAAGATATTTCTATCTCCGACACAATCCCGTGATGCCACGATGATGATCGTTTTCGAGCTGTATCCTGATGATAGACGGGCGAGCTGAGTGGCAGAACCCCAACGATACCGTACGTCAGATGTCGTAGGGTCATGTTTTTAATCCCGAATGCATAGAGTGGGACCATGTGGCCCGCATTGCAGATTGCCCTGGACCTCCACCAGATAAAAAGGGCGGTGGTCATCGCAAAGGAAGCCGTTGAAGGAGGTGCCGATTGGATAGAGGTCGGTACCCCTCTCATCAAGAGCGAAGGTACCGAGGGCATACGTACCCTCAGGAAGGAGTTCCCCAACAGGAAGATCGTGGCAGACACGAAGACCATGGACGTCGGCGGATACGAGGTCGAGCTCATGGCCAAGGCAGGAGCCGACATCGTCACCATACTGGGTCTTGCAGACGACGGCACCCTGAAGGAGGGTGTGATGGCCGCCAGGAAGTACGGTGCGGAGGTCATGCTCGACCTCATCAACGTGCCCGACAAGGTCAAGAGGGCGAAGGAGGCCGAGGCGATCGGCGTAGCATACATCTGTCTCCACATGGGCATCGACGAACAGATGAAGGGCGAGGAACCGCCCATGGAGATACTCAGGAGGATCGTTGCCGAGACCTCCCTGCCCGTGGCGGTCGCCGGAGGCATAACCGCGGAGAATGCCGGAGAGTACGTGGAGGCCGGTGCGTCCATCGTCATCGTCGGCGGAGGCATAATCAAGACCGGGAACATAACCGAGGCCGCCAGGAACGTCAAGAACGCCATGTCCGGGAAGGAGGTCACCCTCTCGCTGGAGAAGAAGTACGGCGAAGACGAGCTGTTCGAGGCGTTCTCGAAGGTGTCCACCTGCAACATCTCCGACGCGTATCACAAACAGGGGGTCGTGTTCGGACTCACCCCCCACATCAAGAGCGGGGAGAGGATGGTAGGACGCGCACTCACCGTTCAGACGTCCAACGGGGACTGGGCGAAGCCCGTGGAGGCCATCGACCAGGCCAAGGAAGGAGATATCATAGTCATAGACGTGGGCGGCGCACCCATAGCGGTATGGGGAGAGCTCGCGTCATGCTCCGCAATGGTCATGGGCGTGCGCGGTGTCGTCATCGACGGTGCCATCAGGGACCTGGACGACATCAAGGCGCTCGGATTCAAGGCGTTCTCCAGATCCGTCGCCCCCTGCGCCGGGGAACCCAAGGGTTACGGCGGGATAGGGATCGAGATCAAGGTCGGCGGACAGCCCGTCAGGACCGGGGATTGGATCATCGGCGACGAGTCCGGTCTCATAGTCGTCCCGAAGGAAGTGGCCGTAGAGGTCGCCAACCGCGCACTCGATGTCCACGAGCGCGAGAACAGGACCAGGGAGGAGATCCTCAGGGGATCCACGCTCTCCAAGGTCAACGAGCTCGCCAAGTGGGAACCGGTCAAGTGAGACGGCTCCTGCCGGACATTTGTCCGGTACCTTCGATTTTTTTAAAAAAAAGAACAAGAAACGGGGAAGGGGCCGGGCACCGCCCGTCCCGTCCCCTCGGGGATCAGTAGTCCCCTTTGTCCGCCATCTCGTTCAGTCTTCTGATCCTCTCTTCCATGTCGGGGTGGGTGCTGAAGAGAGATGCCATCGAACGGCCCTTGAGCGGGTTGGATATCCACATGTGCGCGCACTCGTAGATGTCTCCCGACTTGGGGGACGTGGGACTGTACGGATCGTCGTCGTTCCTCTTGCCGCGGCGGTACTCCATGACCTTGGCCTCCTCGTAGGACTTCATGTCGAACCCTCCGATACGTGCCAATGCCCTTGCGAGCGCACGCGGGTTGTGTATGATCCTGGCCCCGGTGGCGTCCGCGAGGAACTCCCTGTTCCTGGAGATCCCGAGCTGTACCAGCATGGCGGCGAGGGGCATGAGCAGGTGTGCCAGGAGCGCACCGATAACGGCGAGACCGTTATTGTCCCTGTCGTTGCCGCTGAACATCGCCATGTAGACGAGCATATTGGACACGTACGTGATCATGCTCGCCATCATGGATGCGATGGTCATGACCAGGATATCCCTGTTCCTGACGTGCGCCATCTCGTGTGCGATGACCCCCGCGAGCTCGTCGTCGTCCAGCATGTTCAGCAATCCTCTGGTGGCGACGACCGCGGCATCGGAAGGCTTCCTTCCGGTGGCGAACGCGTTCGGAACGGGAGTCTCCACGATGCCCACCTCGGGCATCGGCACACCCGCCAGTTCGGCGACCTTCTTCACCGTGTTGTACAGGCGCGGCTCCTCGTATTCCTGGATGATACGGGCGTTGTTGGCCCTCAGTGCCGACTTCTTGCAGTTGAAGTAGGAGTACGTACAGAGGAGCAGCGAGAACACCATCATGACTCCCAATCCGATGAACATGTCGAAACGGAAGAACCAGCTGACCAATGCCCCTATGATCAGGAGGAGCAGGGTCATGTACGTGAACATGAATAGCGTCTTTAATCTCCATAATCCCATGATTTCACCTCAATATGTCTGAAATTCAAGCTTGTCTCCGACGAAAAGATCCTTGATCCCATCGTTGGATGTCGCGACCCTCATCTTCTGGATGCCTTCGGCCCCGGTGCATCCGTTGAGGATCAGTTTGCGCACGCCGTACGTGTCCTTGATGGTGGATGCGACCTCGTTGACCTCTTTCTGTTTGCACTTCTGGATGTGAAGTCCTCCGACGATCGCGTATATCCTGCCGAACCTCTTCGATACGGCCTCCAGCGCATCGGTTATCCCGCAATGCGCACATGCGCTGATCACGACGGCACCCTCATCCGTGGTCAGCACCAGGACGGATTCGTTGGAGACGCCGTTCAATGGCGGGGAGAGGAACAGGTTCTTGCTCAGCTGCACCCATTCCTCGCCGATGTACCTGTACATGATGCCGGGTTCGTTCTCGTCGGATACGATCTTGCCTCCGAAGAGCCTCCTGACGTTCCAGGATGACGGGTGCGAATGCACCTCGACCTTCTCCCTACGGCCGCTCATGAAAGCGTCCAGACCGCCGATGTGTCCGATGGAGCCGTGGGAGATGACCACGCGGGTGACCGAGTCGGGTTCGATGCCGAGGATGTCCATGTTACCCCTGAGGTATCTTCCGCGGCGCCCGGTGTCGAAGAGCGTCCTCTCGCCGTCCACATCGATCAGGACGGAGAATCCTTTCCCGCCGATCAGCTGCGTGCCGACCTGGGCCCCTTCGTCGTACAGACAGAGAATCTCGGCTTTGCTCATATCACGCACTATCGAGCCGGGACTATAAAAGGACTATTTGATGGCACATGCCCGCGGCGGATGCGCGGTCAGCGTACGGAATGGATCCCGTAAAGGGTATCAGGGAGATCCTGGCACATGCGGTACACGGCCTCCTCGTCCAATTCCCCGGATGCGAGAAGCCCCTTCACCCTCTTGGGGACGGTCGTGACGGCCATTATGGAGGTGGGCCGTTGGGGATCGTCGATGAAATCGGTCTCCATCATGAAATCCCCACCCTTCGACAGGGCCTCGCGTATGAGCTTCCTGGAAGCGGGGATGGAGGGTGTGATGCCGTGCGTCTCCTCCGGCGTGACCCACGGCGGGGAGGAATGCTTGATCACCATCCTCGGGTCCAGACCCGAAGAACGCGCCATGGACGCGAGATCCGCATCGGTACCGTCCTCGGACTCGCAATGGATCATCACCGCACATCCGATGTCATGTGCCAGATCCATACCGTGCTGCAGCACCCTGTTGCATGCGTCGACGATCTCGGCAGGTGCGTCGAAATGCGGCCTGCCCACCTCGCCTATGAGGTCGGCCCTCCCGTCCGCGACCATCCCGGCGGCGATATCCATGCCTCTCATCATGATGCCTTCGGCACGCTCCAGTCCGACCTGTTCCGCCAGGGACATCATCAGGATGGGGTACGGACCGACGGCGGTGTAGATCTTCAGACCGAGCTCCTTCCCCCTCCTGGCGAAATTCAGGGTGATGTCGAAACTCCTCTCGAAATCGTCCCCGTCCGATATCATGACCTCCGGATAGGGGAGCGTGACAAGTGTCAGTCCCGTCCCGCCCTCCGCCTTGAATTCCCTGAGCGCGTCGATGTTCCTGCCCGAAGGGGACAGGTGGAGATGATCGTCATAGATCGGAAGAGACATGGTGTCTCCACTCCCGACAAGATACTTATCGTTTGGTATAGATTATACCGCATGGACCCGAATTCACGTTTTCTCCTGAGATCCTTCAGGAAATACTACCGCGCGAACACGATGCCCATGCCGGACAGGTTCGCACGCAGGGAATTCGGTTTCATGATGTTCGACCGCAACTTCATGGTCAGGCACACATCCTTCTCCAATCAGCAGGAGCTGCAGAGGTACATGGCCTCGCAGGCCCCGAGACACAGCTACTATTCCACCGCGTACTACCGGAGACCGGACGCCCCTACCATGGAGGAAAAGGGATGGATGGGCGCGGAGCTCATCTTCGATCTGGACGCGGATCACCTGGAAGGCGCGGAGAACATGTCATTCGACGATATGCTGGCACAGATCAAGAAAGAGATGATCGGACTGGTGGATTCCTTCCTGTTCGACGACATGGGGTTCTCGGAGAAGGACGTGAAGATCGTCTTCTCGGGAGGACGCGGATACCACGCCCACGTCAAGCTCCCGGACGTGCTGGAGCTCGGTTCCCACGAGAGGAGGGAGATCGTGGATTACATCACGTCCCGCGGACTGGACATAGACTGGGTCTTCCCGATCGACAGTGTCGCGACTGGTTCCGCGTACGTGAACGGACGCAGCAGACCCAACATAAAGCGTTTCAGGACCATCCCTCCCGCCGACTCCGGAGGATGGAGGCTGCGCATGAGGAACGGTCTGAAGGATGTCGTGAACGACATCTGCGACATGGACGTATCCGAGATAAAGAAGACATACCCGTCGGTGAAGAAGAACCAGTCCCTGGCGAAGATACAGGACGACCTCAGGATGTCCAGGAACCTCATCTTCGAGAACAACAGGATGATCACGCTGAATCACAATACCCAGGAACTCCTTTTGAAGATAATGAAGGAGGACATGGCGGTCAGACTGTCCGGAGAGGTGGACGAACCGGTCACCGCGGACATCAAGAGGCTCATCCGTCTCCCCGGGTCGATACACGGCAAGAGCGGACTGATGGTCGTACCGCTGAGCCGCGACGAACTCACCCACTTCGATCCCATGGTCCAGGCCATACCGGAATCGTTCAAGCATGACACCGTGAAGGTGACCATGAGGAAGGATTACACGCTGAACATGGGCGGGGAATGCATGAGGCTCAGCGGGGTCGCCGAGGTGCCCGAATACGCGGCGGTGTTCCTGGTCGGGAAGAATCTGGCAGACGTCGGGGACGGTACCAAAGAGAAGGACGATTTCTTCTGACTGGCACATGAAAACGCATAACCGTGCCCGGGGATGCGGTCGGACATCGCCCTCCCGGACGGACCGTGGCATATCGCCACAGTGTCTGGGAGGGGACGTGTATCGGCCGCAAGGCAAACCTTTATTTTATAGATAGGGATTAGCCACATTTAAGGTAATTAAAATGAAGGCTTTCCGCGTAGTAGGAACATTCAACGATGCCAGGCAGGAGAAGGGCAAGCAGCCTTTCGACATTGAGATCGCAGACGTCTCCGCAGAGGCTGCAAAGGAGCAGACCCTCTCCACCCTCGGAAGCAGACACAAGCTCAAGAGATGGGAGATCCAGATCGCAGAGATCACCGAGATCGCCGATGCCGACATCACCAACCACCTCGTAAAGTACAAAGTCACCGGTGAGTGAACATGAACGACGATGAACTCCGCCAGGCGATGGCGACGCTCGAGGTCTACAAGAATCAGCTGAACGCTCTCACCCAGCAGTCCCAGCTCCTTCAGATGTCCTTCGAGGAGACCGCTAGGGCGACCGAGACCCTCAACGCTTTCGCTAACGCGAAGGAGGGCGACGAGATACTCGTGCCTGTGGGAGCTTCGTCTTTCGTGACCGCAAAGGTAACGGGTACGCCCAAGGCTGTCGTGGGGATCGGCAACAAGATCTCCGTCGAGAAGTCCATCGAGGACGCATCCGCTTACATGAAGAGCAACCTCGACGAGATCAAGGATGCTCTCGCCAAACTCACTGAGTCCATGCAGGAGATGGATGCCGCGGCAAGGAACCTCGCCGTCGCCGTCCAGCAGGAATACCAGAGAAGACAGCAGTGAGTGACACATGTTCGATAACCTCAAGAACAAGCTGAAGGGACTTTTCAAGAAGGCTCCGGCAGAAGTTGCGGAGCCCCCCGCGGAAGAGAAGCCTGTCAAGGACGTACCTGTCGCACCCCTTCCTGAGGTTAAGAAGGACGATGTCAAACCGGCCGAGAAGGTACCCGTACCCGCTCCGGCCGTCGAAACCCCAAAACCCGAACTCTCCAGGAAGGAACAGATCAAACTGGCCAAAGAGGAGAAGCGGAAGGCCAAGGAAGAGAAGAAGGCGGAGAAAAAGGAGACGGATGCGGAATCCCTCACCAAGGACTCCGGCCTGTTCGCCAAGAAGGTCAACGAGAAGGAGATGGATGAGTTCCTGTGGGAACTCGAGATCGCCCTCATGGAGGCCGATGTCGCCCTCCCGGTCGTGGAGGAGATCAAGGAAGGCGTCAGGAACAACCTCCTCGGTAAGAAGTACAGCAGAGGTCACACGCTCGAAGAGGTCGTGGAACTGTCCCTGAAGGATGCGGTCCACACCGTTCTGAAGCTCAACGAGTTCGACTTCGACAAATGGTTCGCCGAACAGGAGAAACCCGTTCCCATCATGTTCGTGGGTATCAACGGCACCGGGAAGACCACCGCCATCGCCAAGATAGCGAACCGTCTCATGAAGGAAGGCAACACCGTCGTGCTTGCGGCCGGGGATACCTTCAGGGCAGGTGCGATCGAACAGCTCACCATCCACGCCGACAAGCTCGGGTGCAAGATCGTGAAGCATGCACAGGACGCCGATCCCGCCGCCGTTGCGTACGATGCCATCGAGCATGCACGCTCCAGGAAGAAGGACTGCATCCTGATCGATACCGCCGGAAGGATGCAGACCAACAACAACCTGATCGATGAGATGAAGAAGATCGTGAGGATCGCCAAACCGGCACTCAAGATATTCGTCGGCGATTCCCTCGCAGGGAACGATGCGGTCGAACAGGCCAAGGCGTTCGATGCGGCCATCGGGATAGATGCCATCATCCTGACGAAGATAGACGCGGATTCCAAGGGAGGTGCGGCATTGTCGATAGCGCACACCATCGGGAAACCCATCGCGTTCGTCTGCAATGGTCAGGAATACGACGACATCATCAAGTTCGACAGCGAATGGATGCTGAACCGTCTCTTCGAATGATCAGTGCAGGCACAGCCTGTCGAAGAGATTCGCATAGACCTTGGCATCCTTGACGATGTTGCTTATCTCCACATATTCGTTGGGTTGATGCAGCGTACCGCCTCCGCACTGCCACACGTATGCGTTCATACCTTCCAACCTGAAGAAATTGGCACAGGTACCTCCGCCTACGCCTATTGAATCCGGTTCCGCGCCGCACACGGCCTTCACGGCCTGTCTGAACTGACCGTAATCGTAGGTATCGGTGTCGGACGGCCTTCCGGATATCGTACACTGATCCAACTCGATCTCGATCCTCGCACCGGTACGTTCCGAATGCTCCTTCGCCACCGATCCTATGAACTCCAGGATCTCCATCGGGTCGTACTCGGGAAGGATCCTGCAATCCATGTAGAACTCGTCGTAACCTGGAATAGTATTCACATTGCCGACGGTCTCGATCGACCTGGTGGGTTCGAAGGTGGACGTCTCCGGCTTGAACATATCGCTTCTGGCGTCATAACGGGATTCCAACCTCTTCATGAGATCCGCAAGGAACTCCGTACTCACGCGATATGCGTTTATCCCCTTGTTCGGGGTGGAACCGTGCGTCTGCTTCCCGAATATCGATGCCTTGAACCAAAGGAGATGCTTCTCGGCCACATCCACCATGCACCCGTTGGGTGTACCCCAATCCGGGACCAGGATGAAATCGTCCTCACCGAACAATCCGCATTCGATGAGATGTCCGATGCCCATGATGCTCTTGGTCTCCTCGTCGGCGACGATGGCCAATGCGAGCGATTTGCCTTCCAGTGTACCGGATTCTATGAATTTGGAACCGTAGATGGATGCTATCACGGACTGACCGTTGTCCTCGGTACCGAGACCGTAGATCCTATCACCGTCTACACGCGGTTCGTAGGGCGGCGAATCCCACTTGGACAGGTCCCCGGGGAGCACCGTATCCATATGGGATACGATCCAAACGGTACCCTTCCTCTTACCGTTCTTCCTTGCAACTATGTTGGGTCTGATCACGCCGGGGAAATGATCGTCCTCACGGTCAAACCTCTCGACGGAATCGAAATGACCCTTCAGGAATCCTTCGATCACATCGGCCCTCTTGCACTCACCCTCCCCTCCGTTGAACGGTCCGATGGATGGTACTCTGATCATCTCGCACATGTCACGGATGATGTCGTCCCTGGAACCTTCGATGCAATCGAGTACCCTTTCAAGCTGCATGCAAGAATATCATGTAGGTAAGATAAACGATTTTGTGCAGAAGGAAGACCGTACACCGGCCAGATGCCGGCATACGGTCGGTCTAAGTTTGAAAGATCACCATTTGCGGACGATCATCGTAACGGCATTTCCTCCGCCGAGACAGAGGGTACCGCACCCGACCTCCTTGTTGTGGTCGTGAAGCGCGTGGATCAAAGTGGTCATCACACGTGCTCCGGAACATCCGATGGGGTGTCCGAGCGCGACCGCTCCTCCGTTCACGTTGAAGATCTCATCGGGTACGTTGAGATCCTTCTTGACCGCGCAGGATGCAGTGGCGAATGCCTCGTTGTGCTCGAAGAGATCGATGTCGTCGATGGTCATACCCGCCTTCTTGAGGACGTGCCTGGTGGTGGGGATGGGAGCCTCCATGATGTACTCCGGCTTGACACCGCGCTCGCCGTATGCGACGATGGATGCGAGAGGCTTGAGTCCGTGCTCCTTCGCGAAGGAAGCGGAACATACCACGAGTGCGGACGCACCGTCGCTGAGCTGTGAGGAGTTGGCGGCGGTGACGATACCGTCCTTCTTGAACACGGGCTTCAGTTTCGCGAGGGACTCCATGGTGGAATCCTCCCTGACACCCTCATCGGTGTCGAAGACGATGTCACCTTTCTTGGAGGGGATGACATAGGGAACGATCTCCTTCTTGAATCTGCCTTCCTTGATGGCCTTCGCGGCCTTGATGTGGGACTCCACGGAAAGCTGGTCCGCATCCTCCCTGGTGACGTTGAACCTCTCGGCGACGATCTCGCCGGTGAATCCCATGTGCTGGTTGTTGAATATGTCCCAGAGTCCGTCGTGGACCATGGAATCGACCACTGTCTGATCGTTCATCCTGTAACCGAACCTTGCACCGGGCATGAGGTAGGGTGCATTGGACATGCTCTCCATACCTCCGGTCATGATACAGGAGTACTCCCCTGCCTTGATGGAATCGGCCGCAAGCATCATCGCCTTCATTCCGGAACCGCATACCGCATTGACGGTGAACGATCCGATCTCCACGGGAAGACCGGCTCCGATGGCCGCCTGCCTGGCGGGGTTCTGACCGAGACCGGCCGACAGGACGTTACCCATGATGCACTCGTCGATGTCCGTGGCCTCGAGACCGGATCTGTTCAAAGCCTCTTTGACGACATGTGCACCGAGATCGGTGGCCTTCACACCCGCGAGGGTCTTTCCGTATTTTCCGATTGCAGTCCTTGCTGCGCTTACGATTACAACCTCTTCCATGAGTGACACCTTCTGATGTCTTCTCAACATTTGGTAGGATATATAATAGTGTCGATTATTGATTACGACAAACGACGAACTCCACAGGCTGACACAGACCCATCCTCTTCAGGGGTTTCGAGAGATGTCTCCTGGCCGCGGTGGGAGGTTCATACCAACCCGGAACGATCCATCTGATCCTCTCCTCATAGATGGATTCGTCGGATCTTGTATGGCATGTCTTACATCTGTAACCCTGTCCCTTTCCTGCGGAACCCATCCTCTTCCCGCAGGAAGAACATAGCGGATTGGATATCTTCACGATATCCGGCACAAGCGAGATGATATGGAGTTTCTCCACATTCAATGTGGCCGGAT
>JBJEZZ010000003.1:0-6320 GCA_051887655.1 Candidatus Methanomethylophilaceae archaeon
CAATGCCGAAGAATCTTTAGGATGCACATCACAGATTGGATGCAGCAATTGAAAAAGCAACGACTACGAACGTGTAAAATTGTTGTCTGAGCTATACAACGAACTTACAAAAACTGTGTGATTAAGTCCATTATTTAGCAAGTGTAATGTGTAAAGACAGATAATCGAATAAAAATACGCAATCGATTGATTTGATACATATGTATCATCATACATACGCAGATGTATATAATAAAAATACAATGCAAAAACATCCAGATAAGACCCGTAATGTAAGGTTGCCGTGGGTGGCCATTAATACTTACGGGCAACGGATACTTTTTCTACCAATTTGTCCAAATACTTGGGATTAGAACGTTCATATAAACGCCAAATGGATCCTACAATGTAGTCTACGATTTGGATACATTTGCTCTGCCATTGTGAAAAATCTAGAATCTTTACCTAAATCTCCGGATTCATCGATAGCCACCAACCGAGTCATCTTGTCCCTCTGGTGATTAATGAAAACGTCCATTCATACCTTCTTCTACCATTTTCATATGAGAGATCTTGTCATCAAGATCTTGATAATTCCTTATGTTTTACACCAATCATTAATCGACCACAGTCGATTAACAAAGAAAAAGATTGCAGATTTAATCTCTATCGCAATTCACATCTCTGAGAATCCTGCAGCCGTATACAAAAATTTCAAAAGACCATACCTCTCGTATTCCAACCTGATTCCCCCATACCGTCGATCTGATACCCAGCATTGTGACCGCTTGCCCCTGTCATCGTATACGATCAGCATCGATACGGAATTTCATAAATATCCTGACATACGTCACGGATTCGGTCTCGGAACAGGCACCGTTGCTGAATGATGACCGAACGATGCGGTCGCATTTCGAAAGATACGGATGAACGTACGGGAAGAAGGATGAACACCTTCCCCGAAGATGCGACCGGATCCTTTTGAGATCGATGAAAGAACGGATCCCCTGCCTGTCCCCCGGTCACGACGGAAACACCGACGTGCACTGCTGCGGGAACAGCCGGACGATCGTCAAGAAAATCCAGGGAGCCACCAACTATGGAATTCGTAACACTCAACAATGGGATCGAGATGCCCATGGCAGGCATCGGAACCTTCCTTCTGACACCGGATGAGGCGGAATCGTCCGTCATCGAGGCATTGAAAACAGGCTACAGACTGATCGACACGGCGAACGCCTATGTCAACGAGAAGGCCGTGGGCCGTGCCATGAGAAGGTCTGGCATACCCAGGGAGGAGATCTTCCTGGAGACCAAACTGTGGCCCAGCTTCTACGAACAGCCCGATGCGGTGGAAAGGACCTTGGAACGCCTGGGCACGGACTACATCGACCTGCTCCTGATCCATCAGCCTGCCGGGAACTACATCGCAGGCTACAGATTGATGGAGAAGGCCTACAAGGAAGGTAAGGTCAGAGCGATCGGACTGTCCAATTTCAACGAGGCGCAGATACGGGAGATCCTGGACATCTGCGAGGTGAGACCCAGCGTACTGCAGACCGAGGTGCACCCGTACCACAGGGAGACGGAACTGAAGGAGTTCCTCGGCCAATCCCACATCGTGATCCAATCCTGGTACCCTCTGGGTCATGGGGACGCCGCACTGCTGGCGGAACCGGTGTTCTCGAGACTCGGGGAGAAGTACCGCAAGAGCCCCGCACAGATCATCCTGCGCTGGCATATACAGGAAGGTAACATCGTGATCCCCGGTTCCAAGAACCCCGCGCACATCAGGGACAACTTCGAACTGTTCGACTTCACCCTCACCGAGGAGGAGATGGCGGAGATCGCGAAGCTGAACGCGAACAGGAGATACTACACCAGTACCCCGGAGCTGCTCGAGAAGTACGCGCAGATGGTCCCTCCCGTGGACGAGCAGAAGTGAGTGCCGTCCCCGGAGAGATCCCAGATATACGTAATCGACATCACAGGCCACGGTCATCAAATGTCGCCGACGGAGGTCCTCGAAGAATTTAACGATGCGTTCTGGTACATACCTCTGGTACTGATCGTATGTCTCGGGATATACAGCACGGTCAGACTCGGAGGGATCCAGATACGCGATGGCCGCCGTCGTCCTCGTCACGGTGTTCGTCTCCAGCTTCTACGCATCCGACGGCATGTTCGTCATCGTGGACATCCTCCTCGGTATATGCGGCACCATCAACACGCTGGTGATGTTCAGACTCGGAAGCCGTGCGGTCGAAGCATACCGCGACTACCGCAGGCAGAGGGCCGAAGGTATCGGCGATCCCGTGTTCCGCAGGGACGTGCTGTCCTGCAGGGACGGCGTGACCGAGTGGGATTGATACCTCCGACGGATCAGATCAACGCGGCGAGCGTCGCGGTGAGGATGTCCGAGTTGGCCTGGAACCAGTGCAGCGATCCGGAGAATATGTTCTGAACGGCCATGGCCGCGATGAACAGTCCGATTATCCTCGTCATGATGCTTATCGACTGTTCTCCGGCCACCTTCATCACCCATTCGGAGGACCACAGTATCACCCAGGTGAATGCCAGTGCTATTATGCTTGCCACCAATGCGGGGACCAGTCCGTACTCCACCGAGAACAATATGGCCGCGGTTATCACTCCGGGACCGGTGAGGACGGGCGATGCGATCACCGCCCATGCGGCACCCTTCTCCTCCGTGTTCTTCGACAGCTTGAGGCCGAACACCAGCTCTATGGACATCATGAGGAATATGATACCTCCCGCCACGCGGAATGAATCCATGGTCACTCCGAAGAGGTCCATGATCTGCGTACCGAAGAACAGGAATATCACCAGCAGAAGCGATGCCACCAGGATCGATTTGTTCGCATAGGAATGGACCGTGGGTTTGTCCAGCCCCTTGGTTATCGATATGAACATCGGCAGACTTGCAAAGGGATCCAATATCAGGAAGAGCGAGACAGACATCTGCAGTAAGATTCCGACATCCATGAATCAAAGATTCGTTCGTGGATATATACCACTTGATATTCGGACCGTACGTTTTAGTTTAAAATGCAATATTATGAGAATCAATATAAAGTCAATGTCCCATATGGACCGCATGCGCATCCAGATGTTCGAGACCGTGGATTCCAGGATCGGAAGATGCATGGATTCCGCGGAAGGGAACAGGGTACCGCTCGACGGGTCCAGAACGGCCAGGGACATCGTGTATGACGTCCTGTCCGTGCTCGCGGGCATCGCCATCCTGTTGGCAGGCTGGTGGATCGTCGGATGCGTGTACAACACATACATGGCAACGTCGATGACCTTCCCGATGCCGGATGAGGTCATCGCAGACCTGCTGGCACTTATCTCCGGCAAGAGGATCTTCACCTTCACCCTGTGGGATCACATCGTCGCAAGCATAGAACGCTGGCTCATCGGATTCATGTTGGCGGTCCTGGTGGGGATGGCCCTCGGACTGCTCATATCCGCGAACCAGACATTATACCGCATACTCATGGTGCCGATCAACGCACTGCAGATGATCCCCGGACTCGCATGGCTGCCCGTGGTCATGATCCTCTTCGGTTTCGGCAGCACATCGGCGATATTCATGGTGGGCATCGTCGCGGTGGCACCCATCGCCATCAACGTGTCCAACGGACTCCGCAACGTGCCGAAGGTGAACCGCAGGGTCGCGGACATGTCCGGGATCTCGGCATGGGACAGGTTCCTTGAGGTCACCCTGCCCTTCGCCGCATTGGACGTGGTGTCCGGACTGAGGACCGGCATGGGCAACTCCTGGCGCATGATCATCGCCGCGGAGATGGTGGTCGGCGTCATGACCGGTATCGGATTCGCCATCAAGGGCGCCACCGATACCCTCGATTACACCACGGCGTTCGCATGCATCATCGTGATCTGCATAATCGGCCTGCTCATCGACAAACTCGTGTTCGACAGGATAGAGCGTTACGTCAGGAAACTGACGGGGGTAGGTGACGAGTGATGGATCCGGTGATGGAACTCAGGTCCGTATGGAAGGCGTATCCGGATAAGACCCAGAAGTATGCCGACATAGTGCTCCGCGACATCTCGCTCAAGGTGGAGGAGAACGAGTTCCTGTGCATAGTGGGTCCGTCGGGATGCGGGAAGACCACCATACTGAACCTGATGGCGGGATTCGAGAGACCGCAGCGCGGGGAGGTGCTCTACCGCGGCAGGAGGGTCGACGGACCGTCGTCCGAGAGATCCGTGGTGTTCCAGGAATACAGTCTCCTGCCGTGGATGAACGTCCAGAAGAACGTGGCGTTCTCCGTGGACAGGAAGAGATTCAACGACAGGGAGAGGATGGAACGTGCCAGGACCTACCTTGACATCGTCGGCATGGGGGATTACTGCAACATGCGCCCTGCCGACCTTTCCGGAGGCATGAAACAGAGGGTGGCGATAGCCAGGACCCTGGCGATGGAGCCCGACATGCTCCTGATGGACGAACCGTTCTCCGCCCTGGACGAACAGACCAGGGGATACCTGGACGGAGAGATCAAGAGGATCTGGTCGGAGGACAACAGGACGGTCGTGTTCATCACCCACAACATAGACGAGGCCATCCTGCTCGGGACCAGGATAGTGATGCTCGCCGCCGATGCCGGAGGCATCGTGGGCGAATGGAGATTGGATGGCACCGAGGACAGGGAGATGCTCAGGAAGGCCATCTCGGGAAGGCTGCAGAAATGCAACTGTACCGCCGGAAGACCGATAACCATAGAGGAGTAATGATACAATGGACAAGAACATGAAGATCGCCGCGATATGCGTCGTGGCGATAGTCGCTATCGCAGGGGCCGGTGTCGCGATGACCATGAACAAGAGTTCGGACACCGCATACAAGATCGCTGTGGTCAAACACAACTTCGAACCCCTGTACATCGCGGAGGAGAAGGGTTTCTTCTCGGATGCCGGCGTAGATGTGGAGCTCGTGAGCGTCGCATCCGGCAACGATGCCATGGTGGCGCTCACGTCCGGGAAGGTGGACCTGGCCGGATTCGGGTCCGATCCGTTCCTGAAGATGATCGACAGCTACGGGGACGATTACAAGTACATAGCCAGATGGATGCTGGACGAGGGTCTGAAAGCGGCCGCCAGAGAGGACTGCACGTACAGTTTCAACGGCGGATCCGACAGCCTCATCGGTGCCAAGATCGGTGTCAACACCGCGGTGTCGTACTACTCGCTCCTCCTGAAATACCTGTCCCAGACGGAACAGGAGTATGTGCTGCAGACGGATATCGACACATACGACGCGAACAAGGTCAACATCTACAGTTTCACCAACCAGACCCTCGCGGCCGCCCTGACCACCGGGAAGGTGGACCTCATAATCGCAGGTGCCACCAACATCAACGTGGTGGAGAGCCAGAGCGGATACAAGTACATCGAGGCCTCCGGCGAGTACGTGAGCTACATGTCCGTCGGCATGTTCGCGAAGACGTCCAACATAGATGCGTGCGAGTCCGACTACAGGAAGATCCTGGAGGCCATCGACAGGGCATGCAAGTACATGACCTCCGACGATGCCGGCGAGAAGGACGACGCGATCGACATATGCATGGGCAAACTGAACATCACGAACAAGACCGTGATGACCAAGTACATAGACCTGGCACAGTGGGGCGTGACCATAACGGACGATGACAGGACGTCCATACAGGACTCCTTCGAATACATCGTCAAATCGTCACCCGGGAAATACACCGGCGAACTGAAGGACAAGGAGACCCTGGACATCAACCCATATCTGGACACGCGTTTCGTCGCCGCGTGACATCACGGATGTGCGTCCCTTCCGGCCAGAGGGGGCGCACATTCGGAAACCGCTTTAAACCCATTGACCGATACGGTAGGATATGATGTGGGAAGAGGCACTACCACTTATTATCGAATGGAGAGTCTGCGCACTTGTCATCGAGATAGTGCTCATCCTGGGGATGTTCTTCGCGGAACGCGACAACCAGAACAAGATCATCGTCTGGATGCTCGTGTTCCTCGTCGCACCTATCTTCGGTTTCATCATCTACGTGTTCGTGGGACAGACGTTCTACGCAGAGCATACGTTCAGACTGAAGGGTATCAGCGACGAACAGATCAAACGCGCCCTCAACATGGAGGACAAACTCATCGAGATGGATGAGAAGAAGATGGATTCCGAGACCTTCACCATGGTCAAGGCCATCAGGAACATCGGCGGGGCATCCTTCTCGAACAACAACGACATCAAGCTGTACACGGAAGGCGAGGATTTCTTCAACGACATGCTGAACGACATCTCACGTGCC
>JBJEZZ010000004.1:0-25710 GCA_051887655.1 Candidatus Methanomethylophilaceae archaeon
TGATCCACAGATAGCTCGCGGGATCCAATATGAACACGAAGGTCCAAAGTATCATGCACGAGACGGAGAACACCGCCGCCTTCGACGTGTACTCCATCAGTCTGAGACGTGCCACACCCTCCCCGACCGTGGCTCCTACGGACGACGAGATCAACAGCTCCTGGGCTATGAACGCCGCGGCCATCGCTATGGTCGGTATGTCGACGTCGTCGGTGAGGAAGGCTATCGACAGCAGGAACACCGTGACACCGAACGCCACCCCCACACCCTGTCCGATGCCCAGGGAGTAACCGTAGAACACAGTGTCGGACTTCCCGTGGAACCTCCTGAGGTTCAGCACGACCAGAAGTGCCAGCACCTGTATCAGGGCGAATATCACACCGACGAAGAGATTGCTCTTGTCGAAGAAGTTGACGTATGCCCACGAGATGAAGAATCCCTCGATGAGCCCCACCGCGAACAATGTGAAGACCTTCGAATCCTCGAAGAAGGGATTCTCGACCTTCGGATACGTATAATCCCTCAGAACGTAGTAGAACATCACCAACGCGGGGACGAACACTGCCGCCGCCGCGATGTACATCGTCATCTCCATACGGTGCCCATTGACGTCATCGGTTTAAACGGTTATGTTCCGCGGATCATACGATCTTGTCGTAGTAATGGGACACCATGCATGACGATTCGCACCTTCCGCAGGAGTTGCACCTCTCCCGGTCCACGTGCAGACCGTCCTTGATCCTTATCGCGTGTCTGGGGCATTTCTTCGCACAGATCCCGCATGAGGTGCACATCTGCGCCCTGAGCAGCGCCTTTACCGATCTTTCGAACAGCGCCTCCGCATCCGCCGGACGTTTGGACGTGACGGAGACCTGACCGCCACCGAACAGTTTGGCCGTACCGGTCTTGGTCTTCACGAGAGCGATCTCGAAATCCTCGGAATACTTCACATCACCTACGGTGCACAGAGCATCCGCGACCGCGGAGAAATCGTGTGCCCTCGGTACGGTGACCACGGCCTCCATCGAGAATCCTCCGGCGGCACATGACGTCGCTCCTTTGAGAAGCTTCATCGACGGTCCCGAACCCTCGGCGGGACGGAACCGCAGTCCGCGTTCCTCCGCGATGCGGACCATCTTCGGGGGCAGGACCTTCCACCTCCAGAATCCCATGTCCACATACTCCTTCGGGAGTGAACGCGATTCCGCATAACGTGTCAGATGATCCTCCCATCCCTTGTAGAGCTCAGGATGCGTCGTGCCGACCTTCCTCCATTCGCTGGACAGGCATGATGCGCAGAGATAGCATCCGATCCTCTCGAAATCGCGTTCGTACATCGGATTGTATCTGAGTCCGCGCATCCAGATATAACCCCATATCTCGGACGAGTTCCACGTCCTCACAGGGTTCAGCGTGATCTGGTTGGGGACGAATGGATTCTTGGATACGAACGGCGTCTTCGATCTGGAGAAGGACTCCAGCATCCTGTTTCCTTCCACGGTGACCGTGCCCTTGGGGAAGTCCTTCGCGATCATGTCGGTTATCGGTCCGAGCTTGCACACCTTGCAGCACCATCTGAAATCCTTCGCGGGCGGACCGAACGTGTCCACGTTCCTCCAGAACGCATCCCCCGCACTGGCCTTGTGCATCCTGAGACCGGATTCCCTGACGAATCCGTCCACATACTCCAACGTCTCCGGGAACTCCAGACCCGTATCCACGAACAGCAGTTCCGGGTCCTTCTTCACCCTCAGCAGTATGCCGAGGGCGGCGAGGGAATCCTTCCCTCCGGAGAACGATGCCGTCACGGGAAGGTCCTTCCCTTTGATAAACGACCTAATGTCCGATGCGGCGGAAGATTCTATCGAACGGAGATGTGCCAGATTGGAATCTATGAAACGCTTCCTGTCGGAATCGGGGGACAGCGGCATATCCGTGACCGCCTGGAGGTCCTTGATCCTGAACGCCTTCTCCGCGGTGCGCATGTCCCCGCTGCCGACGTATGCGGTACCCGGTCCCACCTTCCCGCCCTTGATCAGGATGAGCGGCGAACCCGCGGGGAACTCCCCTCTGATCTCGCGTATGTTCCCGCCGGGGACGGATTTGCCCTTCAGATGTCCGGACATGTTGCCGAACACCACCACGTTCTTAGTAGCTATATCCTTGAACAGTTCCGCGCCGACCTGTCTCAGCTCTATGGAGAAGGCGTTGGTCTCCACCTCGAACCTGACGACCGCGATCACCGAACCGTGGGCCACTATCTCGTCCGCACGGTCCTCGCCCGGGATCTTGTTGAGGAAGATCGCCTTCCCTGAGAGTCCGGCATCCGTACCGAAGGCGTCCCTGAGCAGGGAGAGGATCAATTCCCTGCCCTCGCCCATCGCCGGGCGTATGTCCCCGGGACTGTTTATCTGGAACGTTCTGACCTCCGATCCGCAGCCGCAGGTCCTGCCCAGCACCAGTGTCCCGCATCTGTCGCACCAGCGGGCATCCGTCTTACCATTGGCCACATAGTTGGAGACCATGCGATGCCATCACCCGTCACAGTCTTAAACTGTGCGATGGTCCGAACGCATACCCTTATTAATGAACGAGTACGATTGGACGCGCATGGGACCTACACCCGAATACACGATAGAGATAAACCCCAACTTCGGCAGGAGGATGGGGTTCGGAAGGACGGAGACGAAGCACATACTCATCGCAGTCGTCGCGCTCTCGGTCTCTTTCGCGATACTCTATGCGAAGGTAGGGGGATTCTTCAGTCAGGATCCCGTGATCAACACGCTGGGATGGCTCCTGTTCTCGCTGGTGGCCGTGACCACATCCTTCCTGTTCCACGAGTTGGGTCACAAACTGACGGCACAGAGGATGGGCGCGTGGGCCGAATTCAGGATGTTCCCCGCGGGACTCGTCGCAGGTCTGGTGATGTCCCTGTTCGGATTCTTGATAGCCGCACCCGGCGCGGTGATGATCTCTGGACGAATAAACGACAGGGAGAACGGTATCATCAGCATAGCGGGTCCTGCGGTCAACGCCGTACTGGGAGCGGTGTTCCTGGCACTCGCGATGCTGACGACCGGGAAGCTGATGCTGCTGTTCTATCTTATAGCCCGTCTGAACATCATACTGGGTATATTCAACATGATCCCGCTCCCGCCTCTCGACGGGAGCAAGGTCATAAAATGGAATGTGCCCGCCTATGTCGCCATGGCGGGCGTCCTCATAGCACTCTACGTCCTCACGCGCGTGCTGTGAGACCTCACATGTACTCCTTGCAGGGGTACCTGAGGTTGCGGAGGATGGTGCCCTCCCACTGCTCCAGCTTTCCGGGGTTGAGGATGTTGTTGGGGTCCATGGCCTTCTTGATGGCGATGATGGACGACATCAGGGACTTCCTCTCCTTCTGGAAATCGAGGGCCTTGGAGATACCGACACCGTGCTCTCCGGTGACCGTTCCGCCCAGTTCGATTGTCTTCTCGAAGATCTCGGTGACGGCGGCGACGCCTCTGTCCCACTCGTCCTTGTCGACGGGGTTCAGCAGCATCTTGGTGTGGAGGTTGCCGTCCGCGGCGTGACCGTAGGTTGCGACGGTGACGTTGTACCTCTCCGAGATCTCCTGGTACGCGGTGACCGCGTCGGGGATCTTGGAGATCGGGACACCCATGTCGTCGGCCAGGGAGACGGACGTGAATCCGGGCTTGAGCTGGGACAGGGAGGTCATGACGGACTTCCTCGCGGATGTCCACGCGGCGATCTGCTTCTTGTCGTGGGTGGGGGTGATGGTGAGCGCACCGATATCCTCGGCGATCTTGGCCATCGTCTCGAGGTCCCTGTCGACCTGCTCCGGTTCTCCGTCGGCCTCGAGGATGATGAGCGCCTCGCAGTCGGGGAGGGGATTGCCCTGGGACTTGTTGACGGCGTTGATGGATACCTTGTCCATGAGCTCGCAGGATGCGGGGATCAGGGGGTGTGCCATGATGGCGGACACGCAGCGTCCGGCGTCATAGACGTTCTTGAAGGACACGAGCATCGATGCGGACGCCTTGGGCTTGGTGGTGAGCTTGAGCGTGACCTCGGTGATGACACCGAGCGTACCCTCGCTTCCGCAGAGGAGACGGGCCATCTGGTAACCGGACGCGTCCTTGATGGTCCTGGTACCCGCACGCACGATCTCTCCGTCGGCCTTGACGAAGGTGAGTCCGAGGATGAAATCCCTGGTGGCACCGTACTTGACGGCCTTCATACCGGATGCGTTCGCCGCGACCATCCCTCCGATCGTGGCCGCCTCGGCGGAACCGGGGGAACAGGGGAAGAAGAAACCGTATTTCGCAAGCTCTACGTTGAGAGCGTTGTAGACACATCCTGCCTGGACGTCCACCCAGAGGTCGCCTACGCTGACCTTGATGACCTTGTTCATCCTGGACATGTCGAGGACGATACCGCCCTTGATGGGGACCGCGGAACCGCAGAGTCCGGTACCTGCCCCCCTGGGGACGATTGGGATCCTCTCCGCGTTTGCGATCTTCATGATCTCCGATACCTGCTCGGTGCTCTTGGGCTGAATGACGATATCGGGCGTGTTGTGGAAGATGGATGCGTCAAATCCGTATGTGTAGATTTCCGCAGTGTTGGTGGAATAGCCTTCCTTTCCGACTATCCCTTCGATCTTCTCGATGATACTCGCGTCCACTATACTTTCACCTACCTCTAATATGAGCGGATTCTGATTTAAATCTGTCCATAATACCCTGTTTCACGGCGTTTACCTTCCCGAAAAAATCCGGCTGGCAGTGTATCATCGGATGACCTGTTATATAGGGATTCGACCTACCAACGAACCATGAAGGCAAAGGTTGTACTTCTCGGACCTCCCGGATGCGGAAAGGGTACACAGGCAGAAAAGATGGGCGATGACCTCGGTTACGTCAAACTGTCCACCGGGGACATGCTCCGCGAGGCGGTCAGGAACAAGACCGAGCTCGGACTGAAGGCCAAGACCTACATGGACGCCGGCGGACTCGTCCCCAACGATCTCATCATCGGTCTCATGAAGGAGAAGATCGCGGGCCTCGACAAGATCATCCTCGACGGATTCCCCAGGACCGTCGAGCAGGCGGATGCTCTCGCCGAGCAGGTCGACATCGACATCGCGATCAACATCGACGTCCCCGACGAGGAACTCATCGCCAGACTGACCCAGAGGAGGTCCTGCCCCGACTGCAACGCGGTCTACCACCTCACCAACAAGCCCCCCATGAAGGAGGGTATCTGCGACAAGTGCGGTGCGGCCCTCTACCAGAGGGACGACGACAAGGAGGAGACCGTCAGGAACAGACTCGAGGTCTACCGCAAGAACACCTTCCCTCTCATCGACTACTACGAGAAGAGAGGAAAGCTCGTCACCATCCCCGGCGTCGGAGACATCTCCGAGATCTACGCCCAGGTCAAGAAATCCCTTCTCTGAACATGGACGGGGGCAATGCCCCCTTCCGACATTCACATCCGTATCGTACGGACGTATCCGCCAGCATATCCCCCGGGACGGCGTGACCGTAATCTATTAAAATAAGTTCGCTATTGAGCGTTTCACACAACAGCCCCGTAGTGTAGTGGTCAATCATGCGTGACTCTGGATCATGCGACTGCAGTTCGAATCTGCACGGGGCTACCACTTCTACATCCCGTCCTGAGGCAAGGGGACATTCTGCGAACCGATCCCGATCCGCCCGTCCGTACTATCATCCGATAAAAAATGGGAATGGATTGGAAATCGTTTGGATGGGGGATCAGATCTCCCTCTCCGATCCGTCCGCCAGACCGATGAAGAAATCGGCCGCATCGTCCGGACCGTTGGCGATGAGCATATCGCCCTCGCGGAGGACCTCGTCCCTGCCGGGGTTGTAGATGAAGATACCGTCGCGCTTTATCGCGATGACGTACATCCCGCAGTGGCTTCCCAGTCTGATGTCCCCGAGCGACCTGTCCTTGAGGATGGAGTTGGGTGCGATGACGACCTTCTCGATGGTCACGTCGGACTCCTGGATGCTCATCTGGATGACGGGGTGGTCCCCGAGTCCGCGGAGCACCACATCGGCGATGGATGCGGCGGCGTTCGCTATGTCCTCGATGGCCATCTGCAGCCTGAGTATGACCGCGAACTTCGCGATCTCCTGGGGCTGCTGCATACCCAGATTGACGATCGCCTCCTGGATGTCCGCGCTGAGTTCGTCCATCTTCCTCTCGAGGAACTCGACCTCCTCGGCGATCTCCACGTTGTTGTACAGCAACGACGAATATGCCAGATCGATCATGAACTCGGAGGTGTCCTTCAGCTCCAGAAGCATGGATTCTATCTTATTCATGTTCATCCCCCTCGTCGGATTCGTCGAATTCCCACGGGATCCTTCCGGATGCGAACTCCGCGAGACGGTTGCCTCCGTCCTCCGTACCGCTGACGATCATGTCGTCGCCCGCACGGAGCTTGACGTCGTCGTCCGGATCGTAGGTCCATCCGTAACGGTTCTTGAGGGCGAGGATCCTCATACCTGTGTTGGCCTCCACGCCGAGCTTGCCTATGGTCTTGCCGGCCATATCGGATGACGGGCTGATCCTGACCATACGGATCTTCTCGTCGGATTCGTTGATGAGATTGGTGATGAAGGGCCTCTTCTCGGGGGCCACGTCCAGAAGCTCCACGATCTCGCCTGCGGCGTGGGAGATGCGGTCCGCGGCGGATGCGATCTGGAGGATACCGGAGAGCTGTTTGGCATCCTCGCGGGTCCTTGCGGCCATGAGGGTCTTGACGCGCATGGCGTACTTCAGCTCCTCCATCTCGTCCTCCAGCTCGTTGACGCGGAGGGCGAGTTCCCTGCTGTTGTACATCAGGGACGCGTATGCCAGATCCACGATGACCTCGGAGATGTCCTTCATCTCCGTGAGAAGTTCCTGAACGGTCATGTCTATGCGGTCGAGGTCGACACGGTCGTCGTCGGTCATCTGCATGACCTCCCTGAAGCGGCATTCTGCCGCGACCTACGTGCGCTGTCCTCGTTGTCGGAATTGATCGATAAATCGGTCATGTTCTTTTCCTATATTCAAAAACAGGTACCGATATATAAAATGGATTAACAGGGGATATCGACCTGGGTCCGCACCCCTGTGCACCGTACCGCCGTACGGCCGTATCACGGCGAAGGGGACGAACTCCGTACGGATTTTATAGGATGTGACCGATGTCATCCCGATTGGACAGATGTCATGAGGTGATTTTTTGGAGGAGGCCGGGAAAAGGAGACTGAGCGGATTCTTCATCCGTAACAAACCCACGCTCGTAATGGGGCTCCTGGCACTTGTCATCGCCGGCACCGCCGACCTCTTCGCGGGATTCTTCATGGTCACGATGGAGGACTACATCGTGATGATCCCGGGCATGATCGTCCTGATCTACGCGGCCATCGGTATGCGCGGGAACATATTCGGTGCGATGGGCAGCCGTCTCGGTACCGCCATGCACATGGGTACGTTCCATATGAACTTCAAGAAGGGCGGGGTCCTGAGGTCCAACGTGGAATCCGCCATGGTTCTGACGATGATAATGTCCATACTCATGGCGGTCATCGGCTGGGTCATAGTCTCCGTGGTCTTCGGCAACCCCTATGACCTGTTGAAGTTCATCTTCATATCCACGCTGGGCGGGTTCCTCGCCGGGATCCTGGTGCTCGTGGTGAACCTCGGGATAGCGTACATAGGGTCCAAGCGCAACTGGGACGTGGACAACATAACCGCACCGCTAATCGCCGCCGCGGGGGATGTCATAACCGTCCCGATGATCTACATCTCCGCCATACTGGCACACGAGGTCCTCGACGATACGGTCACCAAGGTCCTGGCCGTCGTCATGATGGTGCTGACCGTATACTTCTCGTTCCGCGTGCTCACCCGCAAATCCAAGCGCAGGAGGAAGATCAACGAGGCCAAGAGGATAATCGAACAATCCCTCCCGGTCCTGCTCGCATGCGTGTTCCTGGAACTCATCACCGGTCTCCTCATCGAAGGGGAGAAGGTCAAGCTCATCGAGCACGCCGTACTGATGCTGATGATGACCGCGTTCCTGAACGAGGGCAACGCACTCTCCGGGATGCTGACGTCCAGACTCAGCTCCATGCTCCACATAGGTACGCTGCCGAGGAGTTCCGTACCGCCCAGGGAGGCGGGGGAGAACTTCTGCGTGATGTACATACTGGCACTGATCACGTTCATCTACATCATGACCGTGGCGTTCGCCGTACAGCCGGATGACGTGTCGTATCTGGTACTGTTCGCGATCGTCCTCGTGTCGGCGACGATAATCACCACCGTCATCAACCTCCTGTCCTACTATGTGGCACTTGCCGCACTGCGTTTCGGCATGGACCCGGACGACCACTGCATACCCATCACGTCGTCCATCATGGACGTGGTGAGCACCGTCGTACTGATGGGTATAATCGCCGTGTTCATCTGATTCCGCGCGCGTATTCCTAGTAACCTTATTATCGCACGACTGAATATCGAAAGGCAATAAATCAGAGGTATCGAAATGATCGACAGGAATGAGATTCTGGCAAATCTTGAGAAGTACGATCTCAAGAAGGCCAAGATCGGTGTCGTCGGATCCCACTCCGGTCTGGACACCTGTGACGGAGCGACCTCCGAAGGGTTCCGCACCGTCGCTATCTGCCAGAACGGCAGGGAGAAGACCTTCAACAACTACTTCAGGAAGATCTACAACGACGACGGAAGCGTCTACCGCGGAGTGGTGGATGAGACCATCATCCTCAACAAGTACGCGGATGTCATGGATCCCGCGGTGCAGGAGAGGCTGATGAAGGACAACGTCCTCTTCATCCCCAACAGGTCCTTCGTGTCCTACAGCGGTATCGATGCGGTCGAGAACGATTTCAAGGTCCCCATGGTCGGAAGCAGGAACCTCCTCAGATCCGAGGAGCGCGGCGACGAGAGGGACTACTACTGGATCCTCGAGAAGGCGGGACTGCCGGCACCCAAGAAGGTCGAGAGGCCCGAGGACATCGACGGACTCACCATCATCAAAGTCCACCACAAGCAGAAGAAGCTCGAAAGGGGATTCTTCACCGCACAGTCCTACGAACAGTTCGTGGAGAAGTCCACCGACCTGATCAAACAGGGCGTCATCGAAGAGAACTTCCTCGAGTCCGCAAGGATGGAGCAGTACATCATCGGTCCCGTGTTCAACCTGGACTTCTTCCGCTCCCCGCTGGAGGAGAAGGGGGAGCAGGTGGAGCTCCTCGGTATCGACTGGAGGTTCGAGTCCTCCCTCGACGGATACTGCAGGCTCCCCGGAAAGCAGCAGGTCGAATTGGAGAACGACGGCATCTTCCCCGAGTACACCGTCTGCGGACACAACGCGGCGACCCTCAGGGAATCCCTCCTCGACAAGGCGTTCGCTCTCGCCGAGAAGTACGTTAAGGCGGCGGAGAAGTACTACGAGCCCGGGATCATCGGACCGTTCTGCCTCCAGACCTGCGTCGACAAGGACCTGAACTTCTACATCTACGATGTCGCACCCCGTATCGGAGGAGGCACCAACATCCACATGGCCGTCGGACACCCGTACGGAAACGCACTCTGGAGAAGGGAGATGAGTACCGGAAGGAGACTCGCCATGGAGATCAGAAGGGCCATCGACGAAGAGCGTGTGGACGAGATTATCACGTGAGGTGCATGATTTGAAAACAACCAACAGGGCAATCATAAGCGTCGCGCTGTGTCTGTTCGTCGCCGCGTTCGCCGGTACGGTGTTCGCGGACGGTGCGGATGCGGCCAACGTCCACTTCGGGAACTCCGCCACATACAGCGGTTTCACCGACATGGACAACGGTACGTTCACCGTATACGTCTCCAACGACAGCACCACCACTCCCATGGACATCAAGGTCGTGATCAAGGACCTCTCCGAGAACGAGCTTGCGAGCACCACCGCGACCGTACCGGCGGAGACCGAGAATCAGGCCGTGTCCCTCTCGTTCGGATACGGTTCCAGCGGGATCAAGTACGTGAAGGTCTACCTCTACGACAACACCGATCCCAACACACCCAGCATACTCAACGTGGACGGACCCTTCGAGATCGATGTGTCCCACTCCATCTGGAAGGATTGGGTCACCTATGTCATCGTCGTGGTCATCATCATCGCGATCCTCCTGATCGCATACTTCTACTTCCGCGGAGCACCCGAGAGGGCGGCGAAGAAGGAGGCCAAGGCACTCGAGTCCGCCAAGGGCAAGAAGGCCGCCGAGAAGACCAAATACGACGGCAACAGGAAGTCCAAGCGCAAGTGAGCATCAAACCGTTTCATATTTCGGACGGCCCTGCCCCCTAAAGGGGGCGGACCGTCTGTGATGTTTTTGATACTTTGAGTTCAGTAATCGGACCCATGACGGGTCTCGACGGGATCCGCGACCACGGAGACGGTATGCCGAATGGATCGGCGGCATTCCCCATTTGATGATGCGGATTTAATGTGAATAACCTGACTTTCTGTGAAGAATAAATGCAATTAATAATAATTAATGGTATAATTTATGTCAATAACATATACTATTAACAAGATTATATACCAGCAATTATGTGTATTCTTATGTTGCGTTCGATGGTATTGGATAACTTTCAATCTTTCGACCATATCGAACTGGATCTGAACGGCAAGAACAAAACCGTCAAGAACCACGCGTTCATTTACGGTGAGAACGGTTCCGGTAAAAGTAGCCTCATCAACGCTGTGTTCCTTCTTCTGGTGAGTTCCGAGACCGTCCGTAAAGATATCGAACATACATCATCCATCGATTCCTCAAATCCCGATGAATCCCTTGCCAATCTTGTCAGGACGCTTCGCATGATCGGTTCCGAAGGGAACACCAAACTGGACTTTACCTTCACCTTTGGTGGTTCGGATGCCAGATACGTTATAGAATTCAACGCCGCCGGAACATTGGTAAAGGAATGCCTTTACAACAAAATCAATAGCCGTAAAGGAACCCTTTTCAGATTCGAAGAAGGGGACGAACCCTACTTTGTTCGCGGCCTCATAAAGGATAAAAGGTTCAGAGATAAGATAAAAAGTGAGCTGGCACAGTATGGGGGCAACCGTTCGCTGTTGGGTATCCTTAACGAGGATATCCATGGCAGCAACAGACAGTTCATCGAAGACAATGTCAACCCCAATCTTCTGTCCTTCATTGACGGTATTAATTCCATCACAGTAGAATCCAGAAGATTCCACATTACCCGGAAGGGACAGATCAAACTTCCGTACGGAAAGATCCCTCTGGAAGATGCGGATAAACTCGACACCATGGAGAGAATGCTATCCAAATTCTTTTCCAGACTGTATTCGGACGTCATCGGCACTTATTTCAGGAAAGAGATTCAGAACGATCGTATAGATTATGAACTGTTTTTCAAAAGGAGGATATCCGGAAAGATCAGGGAGACACCTGCAAGGTGGGAGTCTACAGGTACCATGACAATGATGAACGTCATGAATCCCCTGCTCTCCTGCGTTGCGGGAGATTGTGTGTTCGTCGACGAAATAGACACAGGTGTCCACGACCTGCTTATAACCGGAGTGATGGAACAAACTATTCCGGAAATCAGAGGACAATTGATTGCCACGACACATAATACCTGTTTGATGGAGACACTGTCCCCAGACAATGTCTACATAATCAGGATTGATCGCAACGCATTCAAGGAGATTCGCTGTGTTTCATCGATTGAACGTATAAGGCCCCAAAACAGCATCCGCCACAAGTACTATGAAGGCAACTTCATGGGCATCCCGTATATCGCAGATCTGGATTTGGATAGCATCGCCGAGATTGAAAAGGAGAACAAATGACCATATTCGTAGCAGTGGAGCACGGAGAGTTCCTGAAACAAGGACCGTTCAAGGACATGATCCGATTCTGTCCGGTCAATTTCCGGTCGAGTGTATATGCACACATATGCAATCGAATCTGATGATAGGATATACAGAACGTTCATCGTTGTATTCGGATCGGCCGATATGGTGGGCTGATCACCGTTTGACCAAATACCCATGATTTTGTGAAAAGGGGGAAGAGAAAATGGTTTTCGAGGACCTCATTGAGAACCGGGACGTCCCTTCTTGGAGAGGTCGTTGAGATCCAGAAGTGCTACCTCACGCCTGTCCATGAAGAATCCCAGCTTCTTGTGGAGCATGATCGAAGGGAGGTTGTCGGGCTGTATCGCGCTGTGCACGACGGTCGATCCCATCTCCCTTCCGGTCTCCGCCACCTTGCGCAGGAGCTTGTAACCGATACCCATGCGTCTGAAGTAGGGGTGGACACCCATGTTCTCTATCCAAACGAGATTCTCGACGTTGTAGACATGGTGCAGCATCTGTGCGAAGATGAAGCCCATGATCTCACAGTCCTCCTCGGCGACGAAACTCAGTCCGGATTCTATGTAGAGCTGGTACGATCCCCTGCAACTGGCGCCGAGACCGTCCTTCCACTCCTGCGGAAGATCCTCCCATTTGTTCTCAAGCGTCTTCGAGAAGTATTCCCTGATACAGTCCATCTCGAGATCGCGGACCTTCACCAGGTCCTTGAGCTTCATGGGGCGGATCTCCATCTCACATCTCCTCCGGTGCGGCTATTCCCATGGTGCGCAGGACGTTCGCGAGGACGGCCCTGGTGCAGTCCACGAGGGTCATGCGCGCATCCTTGGACTCACCTGCCGTCAGGATCGGGACGGATGCGTAGAACTGGTTGAACGCGGACGCGACCTCGTGTGCGTATGCGGGAAGGAGATGTATGCGCCTGTCCTCCGCGGCGGACCTGACGACCTCCGGGAACCTGGACAGTGCCTTGACCAATCTGACCTCGGACACGTCGGAGAGCTTGGATGCGTCGGTGTCGGCCTCGTATCCTCCGGACTTCCTCAGGAGGCTGCATGCCCTTGCGTGGGCGTACTGTACGAAGGGTCCGCTGTTGCCGTCGAAGTTGAGAGCATCGTCCCAGGTGAAGACGAACTGCTTCTCAGGCTGTACACGGACGATGTTGTACCTGATCGCACCGATACCTACCGCCTTCGCGATCTCGCGCATCTTCTCCTCGGGGATGTCTGTGCGCCTCTTGGCGATCTCCTCGTATGCACGGGCTACCGCCTCGTCGATCAGATCGTCAAGATAGACGACGACACCCTTCCTGGTGGACATCTTACCCTCGGGCAGGGATACGAACGAATAGAACATGGGTTCCGGCATCCTGTCGCATCCGAGGATGTCGAGTACGGAACAGAGCTGTTTGCTTCCCAGCTTCTGATCCTCTCCGAGGACGTCGATGACCCTGTCCGCCCTCTTGAACTTGTCAAGATGATAGGCTATGTCCCTGGTCGTGTACAGTGTGGTACCGTCCGACCTGGTGAACGTGAATTTGGTGTTCTTACCGTGGATGCCGTAGTCCTTGAGGTCGACGAACCATGCGCCGTTCTCCTCCTGACCCGCATCCTTGGATTCCTTGATCCTCTCGACGACCTCCTTGGCGGAACCGTCCGCGATGAAACGGGACTCCCAGGTGTACGTGTCGAGCGTCACGCCGATGTTGCCGAGAGTGGTCCTGAGTCCGTCGAGCATACCCTCGGCGGTCTCCCTGACGATGTCGATGACCTCGTGGTCGCCCGCCTCGAACCTCCTGAGCATGTCGGAGATCTCCGCCTGCACCTCGGGGTCGGACTCCATCATCCTGTTGGCGAGACGGTAGAAGGCGACCCACTTGTGATCGGTCTTGTCGCGGTCCTCGACCCGTCCGTCCTTCTCGTGCTCCTTGGCCCACCTGTCGCGCTCCTCCTTGGCCTGCTCCTCGGTGAGGTTGTTGACTCCCCAGGTGAGGATGACGACCTGTTTCCCCACGTCGTTGACGTAGTACTCGGTGGACACGTCGTATCCGCACATGTCGAACGCACGCGCGAGGGTGTCCCCGATGACGGGGTTCCTGGCGCGTCCGACGTGGATGGGACCGGTGGGGTTGGTGGATGTGTGCTCCACGTTGACCCTGATGTTCTTCTTGGGTCCGGAACCGTAACGGACACCGGACTCGAGGATGTCCCTGAGGGTACCTTCCACGAGGAGCTTCTCGTCCATCTTGAAGTTGAGGTATCCGTTGACCGCGGATACGGCGGATATGGTGCCGGACACCGGGATCCTGGATGCTATGTCCTCCGCTATGGCGGCGGGCGCCTTCCTGAGCGCCTTGGACATCTGGAAGCAGGGGACGGCCAGATCGGCCGCGTCCGTGGGAGGGACCTCCGTACGGAACTCGATATCCGCCGCACCCATGTCTTTCAATGCATCCTTCACCGAGGCGACCACCTCGGTCTCGAACAGATCTTTTGCGGACATATTGATCACATCACTGGATTTTGTATCTGAGGATGGCTGCGATACCTCCGAAGGCGGCCATGAGCATCTGACCCTCCTCCGAATCCATGGAGATAATCTCAACCTTGGTGTTGTAAGGCTCTGCGAGTTCGAAGAAATCGTCGACGAGATCCTCGTTCCTGGTCACCTCGGCATTGGCGCCGCAGACCTTGCACTGGACCTTGTCGTCCGCATCGTTCACGGTCTCCTCGTACACGTGTCCGGCGGGACAGGACACGTGGATGCGCCTCTTGCTGAGCCCTTCGGACAGCAGGAGGGTGTCGACGGCACTCATGTTGAGCGCGTCCCTGACGAGATTCTCTCCGTATGACGAGAGTCCTCCGTCGGGCTTCCTGATCTCGGTGAGGAGCCTCTGGACGAGGGTCTTCTCCTTGAGGAGGTCCATGCCTATGATCGCATCCTTGGCGTTGTCGACGAGCTCCTTCAGTCCGAACTCGTCGGTGTAACCGGTATCGAACAGGGGGCTGACGACCTTCTTCTGGAGCTCGTGGTGCAGGTATCCCTCCTTGATGAAGAAGTCCTTGGTGGAACCGGGACCTCCGATGAGTATGCCCTGGAGGTCGAGGATGCTGTCGAGGAAGACTGTGGTGGCGTTGTCGGCCACCTTCTTGAAGAACTCATGGGCGGCGATCTCGATCAATCTCTCGAAACGGACGGACGACTGACCTCCCTGGTGGTGCTTCGAGGGAACGAGGGAATCGAAGTGCTTCAGCACCTGGATCCTGCTTCCGGACAGCATACCGATGGTGGCCTCCTTCCTGTCGATGACGATGAGACCGTAGTACTTCTTGTCGAGGAGCATCACATCCAGGGGATCGGTGAAGAACGTGGAGTCGCACCTGTAGAGGAACGCGGTGATGGACTCCGGAGGGTCGATGACGTACTGGACCATCTTGGTCTGGTCCCCGGCCCTGGGGACCTCTCCGCAGAAGATCACCACTCCGTTGGGGGGGATCTCCTTGTACGTCTTGAGTCGCGACATTATCGAATCGATGGCACTCTGAACGTTCTTCATCGTGCTCTTCGATTTGATGTTGGACGACTGCGAATACTCGTCCCTGAGGTATGCCATGACATCGGAGATCTGTTTGGTCGGGGGGATGTATACGGAGATGAGTTCCGTTCCGCGTCCCCTGATGCTGGTGAGCTCCTGCATGGCCTTCTTGAAATCGTACTTCGCCCTCTCTACTGAACCGCTCTCTGCCATGTTATTCTCCCGCGAATGAATATCGATGGAGGACAATACAAATTAATAATAAAGGTATTGCTGGTAAATCATGGATAAAGTGGTGGTTTCCGTGGGTGGCTCTGTGCTCATCCCGGGGAATGACGATGCCAAGTACATAGGTGCCCTCGCGAACATGCTGAAGGAGGTATCGGACACGGTGCAGGTAGCCGTGGTCGTGGGCGGAGGCAAGATGTCCCGTTACTATTCCGAGACCGCCAGGGAGCTGGGCGGCACGCTGTACCAGCTCGACGAACTGGGCATCGGCATCACCAGGGTCAACGCGAAACTGCTGACGGTCGCGCTCGGGGACATATCCAACAGCGAGATCCCCCTCAAGGCCGAGGAATGTGCCAGGATGTCCGGACCGGGTAAAGTCGTTGTCATGGGAGGCACCGAACCGGGACACACCACGGATGCGGTGGCGGCCATGATCGCCAAGGAACTGAAGGCCGACAGGATCGTCAACGCCAGCAACGTGGATGCGGTGTACTCCGACGATCCCAGGAAGAACCCCGATGCGAAGAGGTTCTCCAGGATGACCATCGGGGAACTGAAGGAGGTCGTATACGACGACCACGATGCCGGGAAGTCATGCGTGTTCGATCCGCTCGGTGTCAGGATCGCCATGGAGGAGGGCATCGACCTCTACATGGTGAACGGAAGGGACATCGGAGAACTTAGGAACGCGATCCTCGGCAGGGACATCAAAGGGACCTTCGTGGATTCTCACTGATCCAACGGATCGAGATCCTTGGAGCCTATCACTTCCAGACCCAGGGACTCGATCAGACCCTTCACCCTTCTCTCTTCGGGACCCTTGAAGGATTTCCTGTGCAGATACACGCACTTCGTATCCTCCGTCGCGACGCATGCCTTCCTTATGTAATCGATGACGGTGTCGTCATCCATCCCGTCTATCTGGTACACCGGCACCATGTGGCCGATGTCCACCTTGTACTTGCATACGGCCTCCGTGAACCTCGGGGCGTAATGTCCTCCGCCCACGCCGATCGCCTTCACGTGTCCGTCGGCCGGTTCTGAATCCATGATGACCGACGACAGGATCTCCGCGGCGTGCATGTCACCCCAATGGGATTCGTCCGAACCTATCTCGATGAAGTACGTGGGTCTTTCGAGGTAGGGGCCATGGTGGGTCACCTCGAACGATACGCTGTAGGTCTCGGTGTCGTTGTGTCTGAATATCGATCTCAGAGCGGCGCTCATGGAGGAGGGCGCGGACCTTACCAACGTCCCGTCGCGTCCGCCGAACTCCGCTCCTTTATAATTGCCGATGGGGTGGACGGTCAGCGTCGGTATCCCGCTGGCCGCGCTGTGCCTGGACATGAACACCACCTCGTCCACATGTATCCCGAAGGCCTCGGCATGCTCGTCTATGTCCTCGTGGGTGATGTGCCTGTCCTTTATGGTCATGATCACATCGTCGCCTCTGGCACAGTAGCTTCCGTTGGCATCGGAACCGAGTTCCTCCCATCCGCCCCGTTCCCTGAGACACCTGTTCATGTTCACCGAGGGGAGGTCCTCCTCGCAGCATATCAGCAATCTGGACATCATGTCCACCTACATCTATCGGATATATCTCCGTTGGCACATGCCGGCGTATCGATTCACCTGAGGGCATCCTTCATGGATCTCACGTATTCGCCGACATGTTCGGGCGCATCCCTTCCGTACTTTTCCAGGATCTTGATTATCGCGGAACCGACGATGGCACCGTCGGAGATGTCCGCCATGGCCTTCGCCTGTTCCGGCGTCGAGATGCCGAACCCTATCGCGCACGGGATGTCGGTGTTCTCCCTGACGACCTCGACGATGGAGCCGAGATCGGTCCTGATCTCGCTCCTGGTACCGGTCACACCGAGACTGGATACGACGTACAGGAAGCCTTCTGCCTCCTTCGCGATCATGGCGATGCGGTTCTCGGAGGTGGGTGCGATCAGGGATATCAGATCGACACCGTAGGTGTGGCACATGGGCAGGAACTCCTCCTTCTCCTCGAACGGGAGGTCCGGGAGGATGAGCCCGTCGATGCCTATGTCCCTGCATGCGGATATGAACCTGTCCGCGCCGTACGAGAACACGACGTTCGCGTACGTCATGAACACCATCGGGACCGTGACGTCCCTGCGGAGGTCGCGGACCAGATCGAATATCCTGTCGGTGGTGACCCCTCCCCTCAGCGCACGGAGGTTCGCACCCTGGATGGTGGGACCTTCCGCCGTCGGATCGGAGAACGGTATACCCAGTTCTATCAGATCGGCACCGTTGGCGACCGCCGAGCGTACGACCGCCGCCGTGGTCCCCAGATCCGGATCCCCGCATGTGACGAAGGCTATGAACGCCTTGCCGTTCCCGAACGCCTCGGCGATCCTACTCACGGATATCCTCCCCTCTGTAACGTGCGATGGCCGCACAGTCCTTGTCGCCCCTTCCGGAGATGGTGATGACGATGATGCTGTCCCTGTCCATCTTGGGTGCCACCTTCATGGCGTACGCGACCGCATGCGCCGATTCTATCGCGGGGATGATACCTTCCGTCCTGGACAGGTACTCGAAGGCGCAGACCGCCTCCTCGTCCGTTATCGGAACATACTCCGCCCTTCCGATGTCATGCAGGTGGGCGTGCTCGGGACCTATCCCGGGATAGTCGAGACCGGCGGAGATGGAATAGACGGGAGCGATCTGTCCGTATTCGTCCTGACAGAAGTAGGACTTCATGCCGTGGAATATACCCAGCCTTCCGGTGTTCATGGTGGCCGCGGTCTCGAAGGTATCGATACCCTTTCCGGCCGCCTCGCATCCGATCAGTCTGACATCCTTGTCATCGATGAAATTGTAGAAGCTTCCGATGGCGTTCGATCCCCCGCCGACGCACGCGATGACCATGTCCGGGAGCCTGCCCTCCTTCTCCATGATCTGTTCCTTGATCTCCTTGGAGATGACGGCCTGGAAGTCGCGGACTATGGTGGGGAACGGATGCGGACCCATTACGGATCCCAGACAGTAATGCGTGTCGTCTATCCTGGAGGTCCATTCGCGCATGGCCTCCGACACGGCATCCTTGAGGGTGGCGGTACCCGTCTTCACCGGGATGACCTCCGCTCCGAGGAGACGCATGCGGTACACGTTCAATGCCTGACGGATGGTGTCCTCCTCGCCCATGAACACGACGCACTCCATCCCCATCAGCGCGGCGGCGGTCGCGGTGGCCACACCGTGCTGTCCCGCACCGGTCTCCGCGATCAATCTGGTCTTGCCCATCTTCTTGGCCAAGAGCGCCTGACCGAGGACGTTGTTGATCTTGTGCGCTCCGGTATGGTTGAGGTCCTCCCTCTTGAGGTATATCTTCGCTCCTCCGAGGTCCTTCGTCATCTTCTCCGCGAAGTACAGTCTGGAAGGCCTGCCTGCGTACTCGTTCAGGAGGGTCTCCAGCTCTCTGTTGAATTCGGGATCGTTCTTGTAATGGTTGTATGCGTTCTCCAGTTCTATGACGGCGTTCATCAACGTCTCCGGGATGTACTGTCCGCCGTGGATACCGAAACGCCCGTTGGGGTTCGTCATGTTCAGTCTCCTCTTCTTGCCGCGGCAACGAAGGCCGCCATCTTCGTTCTGTCCTTAAGTCCATCCGTCTCTATGCCGGAACTGACGTCCACGGCGAACGGATGCAGTTGTCCGACCGCCTCCTCCACGTTGTCGGCGGACAGTCCGCCGGCGAGGAAGTACGGTCTTCCGATGTCCTTGATCATGTTCCAATCGAACACGCTGCCCGTCCCCGCACCGGAATCCAGCATCACGTAATCTGCGGAACAGGATGATATGGCATCCATGTCCGTGTCCCCGCTTATGCGGAACGCCTTGATTATCGGTGCGGATACGAGCGACCTCAGCGTGTCGATGTACGATTCATCCTCATTCCCGTGGAGCTGCGCGACGTCTATCACGCCGGCATCCAGGAGTCCGGCCACGAAGGACGGGTCCGCATCCACGAACACGCCCACCGCGGTTATTCCGGGATCCAGCATGGATCTGAGCCCTTTCGCATCCTCTGGGGTCACATATCTCCTGCTGCCTTCCGCGAACACGAATCCGACGTAATCCGGCCCCGATTCGTTCGCGGCCTCGATGTCGCACGGCCTCCTCATCCCGCACATCTTGACGAGCGTCATGCGACACCCCTGAACTCTCTCAGTCTGGCTCTTCTGTCGGGGGCCCTCATCAGAGCCTCCCCTATGAGTACCGCGTCCGCGCCCATGCTGCGTATGGACGCTATGTCGTCCACGGAACTCACGCCGCTCTCGGACACGAATGTCACGTCGGACGGGACCATGTCCCTCAGATCCCTGCTGTTCCCGGTGTCCACGGAGAAGTCCTTCAGGTTGCGGTTGTTCACGCCTATGATGCGTGCGCCCGCATCCAGTGCCATATCTATCTCATTGCTGTCATGGGCCTCCACCAACGCGGACATACCCAGATCGTCGCATGTGCCGATGCCGTCCCTGATGGTGTCCTCATCGGATATTGAACATATCAATAGCACGGCGGATGCCCCCAGGGCCTTGGCCTCGTAGATCATGTACTCGTCCACGGTGAAATCCTTGCGCAGACACGGTACGGATACGGACGACGAGATCTCCTTCAGATACTCGTTCCTCCCGAGGAACCACTTCGGTTCCGTCAGAACGGATATGCAGTCCGCACCGGCCTCCTCGTAGTCCTTCGCTATCTCCATGTACGGGAAATCGGGGGTGATCATCCCCTTTGAAGGGGATGCCCTCTTGCATTCGCATATGAAGGACAGCCCGGGGCGTCTGAGGGCCTCCTCGAACTCGAAACGGCCCTTCGGCATGGAGGATACGATGTCCTTCATCTCCGCAAGGGAAACGATGCTCTTGGCCAGGTCCGTGCGCTCGCGCGCGTGCAGGGCGAGCTGATCCAGGATCGTCATCGCTCCACATCCGGCCTGTTGCTTACCTCAATGAACCTGGCGAGGGTCTCGGCCGCCTTACCGGAGTCGATCAGTTCCGCCGCAAGACCCACACCCTCCTCCATGGTGTCCGCCTTGCCTCCGATGTAGAGCGACGCGCCGGCGTTCATCAGTACGGCGTTCCTCCTGTGGCCCTTCTCCCCGTTCAGGATGTCGCGGGTGATCCTCGCATTGTCCGCGGGCTCCCCGCCTTTGAGGTCGTCCCTGGTGCAGCGTTCGAATCCGAAATCCTCCGGTGCGATCGTGAACGACCTGAACCATCCGTCGCGGATCTCGCAGACGGTGGTGGGTGCGCCCATGGAGATCTCGTCCAGCCTGTCCTGTCCGTAGACCACCATACCGCGCTTGACACCGAGGTTCACCAACACCTGTGCCAGAGGCTCCACGAGATACTCGTCGTACACTCCGAGGAGCTGCATGGACGGCGTACCGGGATTGGTCAGCGGACCGAGTATGTTGAACACCGTGCGGAATCCCAGCTCCTTGCGTATGGCACCCACGTACTTCATCGACGTGTGGTACTTCTGCGCGAAGAAGAAGCACATCCCGACCTCGTTCAGCAGCTCCCTGCATCTCTCGGGGCTCTGGTATATGTTCACGCCCAAGGCCTCCAGGCAGTCCGCGGTACCGCATTTCGAGGATGCGGCCCTGTTCCCGTGCTTGGCCACCTTCATACCGCCTGCGGCGGCCACGAGGGCGGACGTGGTGGATATGTTGAAGCTCTGCGCATTGTCCCCGCCGGTACCGACGATCTCGAAGATGTCCATCCCCGTGTCCACCTTGACGGCGTGCGCCCTCATGGCTGCGGCACATCCGGATATCTCGTCTATCGTCTCGGCCCTGGCACTCTTCGCGGACAGTGCCGCGAGGAACGCGGCGTTCTGTGTGGCACTGGTGTCCCCGCTCATGATCTCGTTCATGACCGCATACGCCTCGTCATAGCTGAGATCCTCCTTGTTGACGATCTTGATGATTGCTTCCTTGATCATATTCAGATCCCTCTGATGAAATTGATGAGCATCCTCCTGCCGTCCGGGGTCATGATGGACTCCGGATGGAACTGCACGCCGTAGATCGGATACTCCGTGTGCTGTACCGCCATGACCTCTCCGTCGACGGTACGTGCCGTGATGCGGAGACAGTCCGGTATGGTGTCCGCATCCGCGGCCAGGGAATGGTATCTGGCGACGGGTGCCATCTCGGGACAACCCTTGAAGAGCGGACAGTCCCTGTCGAAGACGACCTCGGACTGCTTCCCGTGCATGAGCCTCTTGGCATAGGTGACGGTCGCACCGAATGCGGCACATATGGCCTGATGACCCAGACAGACTCCCAGCAGCGGGATGTCCCTGCCGAGCGTGCGTGCGGCCTCCACGATGATCCCCGCGTCCTCCGGCCTCCCCGGTCCGGGGGAGAGGATGATGCGGTCGGGACCGAGCCCCCTTATCTGATCCACTGTCATCTCATCGTTGCGTATCACCCTGATATCCGGGTCTATCTCCCCTATCAGCTGATACAGGTTGTAGGAGAAACTGTCGTAGTTGTCGATGAGCAGGATCATAGCTCATCCTCCTGTGCCAGCTTCAACGCCTTCAGCGATGCCATCGCCTTGTTCATGCACTCCTCGAACTCCTTCTCCGGGACGGAGTCCGCCACGATGCCCGCACCGCTCCTGACGAACACCTTGCCGTTCTTCTTGTATGCGATGCGTATCGCGATGCAGGTGTCCATGTTGCCCGTGAAGTCCATGTAACCGATGGCTCCGCCGTAGATGCCGCGCTTGTTGTCCTCAAGTTCCCCGATCAGCTGACATGCCCTGATCTTCGGGGCGCCGGACAGCGTACCCGCGGGAAGGACGGCCTCGATGGCATCCAGCGCATCGTACCCGTCCGCGATCTCTCCGCGGACGGTCGAACCGATGTGCATGACGTGCGAGAACCGCTCTATGGAATGCAGCTTCTCCACCTCGACGGTCCCGAACCTGCTTATCTTGCCCAGGTCGTTGCGCCCGAGGTCCACCAGCATGTTGTGCTCCGCGATCTCCTTCTCGTCGGCCAGGAGCTCCTTCTCCAGCATCCTGTCCTCCTCGTCCGTCCTTCCCCTCGGTCTCGTACCTGCGAGGGGGAACGTGTGGAGCACCCCGTCCTCGAGCTTCACCAGCGTCTCCGGGGATGCCCCCGCGACCTCCACGTCCGTACCGGAGAAGTAGAACATGTACGGGGACGGGTTTATCGTACGGAGCACGCGGTAGGTGTTGAGCAGACTGCCCTCGAACGTGGCGGAGAGACGGTTGGAGAGGACGATCTGGAAGATGTCGCCCTCGCGGATGTGGTGCTTCGCCCTCTCGACCATGTCGCAGAAGCGCTCCTTGTCGAACAACGGGACGATCTCCCCGGTGAGCCTTCCTCCCGGTTCCTCCTTCTTGTCGCCGTGTCTGATGAGGTCCGCCAGCTGTCTGAGCTCCACGACGGCCTTGTTGTATCCCGTCTCGGGATCGTCCAACGGCATGTTGACGATCAGTACGATCTTCTGACGCAGGTTGTCGAACGCGATGACCTTGTCGAAGAGCATGAGGTCCACGTCCTTGAAGTCCTCCGTATCGTTGACATCGCATCTGACGGCGGGTTCGCTGTATCCCAGATAGTCATAGGAGAAGTATCCGACCAGACCTCCGGTGAAGGACGGTAAATAATCGAGGCGCGGACTCCTGTATCCGGACATTATCTGACGTATGTATTCCGACGGATCGTCCGTCTCGAACCTCAGATCGCCGGCCTTCATCCGTCCGCCGATGCATGTGATCTCCATCTTGGGATCGAATCCGAGGAAGGTGTAACGGCCCCAGGTCTCGTTGGCCTGTGCGGATTCCAGCATGTAACAGTGCGTGGATACGTTCTTCAACACCTTCAGAGTCTCGATGGGCGTGGTGAAATCCGACAGGATCTCACAGCTCACGGGTATGACATCGTATTCTCCCGTGGCGGCCATCTCCTTGATCTCGCTGAGACTGGGTTTTATCTGCATCGTCCGAACCCCTCCGGACCGGAACGGTATCCGATCCCGATATCTGACAAATTGAACGGACCCCAATAAAAACACTTGTCATCTACATGAACGCATATGTACAATCAGGATGACGGATGTGTACATTCCGATCCGTATCCCGGATATCGGCGCCGTGGGTCCGTACAGGACGGAAGGACCGTTCCTTTTTATATTATGTAGACAAACACCCCCCAACGGATACGTACATCCGAAACGGCAGGATTTGAGATGAATTCTTTCTCCAGATTGGGTATCAAGGACGGCGTCGCAAAAGCAATGACCGACATGGGTTGGGACGAGCCCACACCCGTGCAGACGGACGCGGTACCCGTGGGTCTGGAGGGCCGCGACATCCTCGTACAGGCACAGACCGGTACCGGGAAGACCGGTACGTACGGGTCCATAATCCTCAGCCGCATCGGGAGCGGATACAACATCCCGTCCGCACTCGTCATCACACCCACCAGGGAACTGGCGCTCCAGGTCTCAGAGGAGATAACGAAACTCTCCAAGTACACCGGGCACAGGTGTCTGCCCATCTACGGCGGCGTGAACATCGAGAGACAGGCGGCAGAGGTGAAAAAAGGAGTGGATATCGTGGTCGGCACCCCCGGCAGGGTGAAGGACCTGCTGAACAAGAAGGCCCTCCGCATCTCCAAGGTATCGATATGCGTATTGGACGAAGCGGACAGGATGCTCGACATGGGATTCGCCAAGGATCTCGATTACATCCTGTCATGGCTGCCCAAGAAGAGACAGAACATGATGTTCTCCGCCACCATGCCCGACGAGGTCAAGAAGCTCGCGGTCAACAAGATGAGGGATCCCGAGGAGATCCTCGTATCCAAGGACGAGATCGTCCTGGACCTCATAGACCAGAGATACGTGGTCGCGGACAAGGACACCAAGAGGGACGCCCTGTGTACGATATTCGACAAGGAGAGACAGAAGACGATCGTGTTCATGAAGATGAAGCACAGGTGCACCCAACTCGGAAGGAAGATGAGGAACCTCGGTTACAACGTCGACGTCATCCACGGCGACGTCGCACAGAACAGGAGGGAGAGGGTCGTCAGGGAGTTCAAGGAGGGTTCCATAGACATGCTCATCGCCACCGATGTCGCCGCGAGGGGATTGGACATCGATGACGTCGGTCTCGTGATCAATTACGACATGACCGATCCGGAGACGTATGTGCACCGCATCGGAAGGACCGGAAGGGCAGGGAAGCGCGGTATCGCCTACACGTTCGTGTTGGATGCGGATGAGGAGAAGGAGCTCCGCCGCATCGCGCGCGTGAACAACGTGGAGATCTCGAAGGCGGAGTTGGAACCGGTACACCACGAGGCCAGGAAGGACAATGTGTCCGAACCCGTCGGGAAGAAGGCTCCCGCCAAGGAGAGGAAGCCCCGTAACAAGGACGAGAAGAAGAAGGATGTCCCGGAATCCTTCGAAAGGATATCCCTCAACCTCGGAAGCGATGACGACCTCGTCAAGAGGGACATCTGCGATTTCATACAGATCAGCTCCGGGATAAGGAACTCGTCCATCGGAAGGATCGACCTGAAGAAGGACGTGACGTACGTGGAGATCGATTCCAGATTCGTGGATAAGGTCTGCAGATCCCTCGCGGAATACGATTACGACGGGAAGTCCATCGTCGTCGAGAGGATCTGATCGATCCTGTGACCGCATGACATGTCGGGCACCCTCCGGATGCCCGGCCGATGTTCCCGTCCGATATACGTTGCACTCCGATGCATCGTTTCTACATACATGATAGGACAGACGACATGCCGCACACAAGATCCATGTCAGAACGAAGGACAGAACGTCCTCTCACGGGATCGAAGTTATGAGAATAGTGCAAGGGATGGGATTTGAACCCACGGACCACTAAGGACTAGCCCCTCAAGCTAGCGTCGTTGGCCATGCTTGACTACCCTTGCA
>JBJEZZ010000005.1:0-5974 GCA_051887655.1 Candidatus Methanomethylophilaceae archaeon
GACTGCTACCGCATGCGGGAGTACGACCGTTCGGCGGATGAGTGGATACACGTTCTGGATCATTCGAGTTCCGAGGATTCCGCACGTATGGTGTACAGGAAGATGCTGGCACTGTTCACCGCCACCATGCTGTACACCAACGACCCGGATTGGGACGGGCTGTTCCAGTCGATCTGTAGGATATCCAGATACATGAAGGGGAGCAGTTCCGATGCCCCGTACGGGATCAACAGCGACATGTTCCTCGACCTCATGGAATGCATACGCAAGGAAGCGGAACGTCCCCTCGGGTCCGCATCGCACGCGTCAAGATTATTCTCAGCCTACGAGTACGTCACGTTTTACGCGTTCACATCTTTCAAGAACATCATGATGCACGACATGCTGATCATGAACCTGATACATTGGGGCAAATGGATAAGGCACCGGACCGTCGCGGAATGCAGCGGGGACACCATGATCCTCAACAGGTGCATGTGCACGCATCTGTGCAGACTGTCAGAATTCAGGGGGATGCTGGTCCGCGAGATACGCTGCCGCGGAACGGAGAAGATAAGGGATTCCGCCGACAAATGGAGGGCCGACGTCCGCGGATACGAGAACGATGTCCTGGGTCATCTCGGTTACATCCCGAAGTTCGTGGATTCCGGGAACATATGCGAGTACGGTTCCGCGAGCGGACTGATGGCGGAGACCCACGCGTTCCTGTCCGCCTATTTCGCCTGATATACGGCCGTACGAGGTGCCCGGGCATGCGTCCCGGGCCAAACCTTATTTATCTTCCTTTAATAGGGGAGGCCATGTCGCAATACGACTGTGCTTCCATCGAAAAGCGTTGGCAGGAGATGTGGAAGAACGATGCGATCTATCGTTTCGACCCCAAATCCGATAAGCCGATCTACAGCATTGACAATCCGCCCAGATACACATCCGGTTCCCTCCATCTCGGACACGCGACCGGTTATTCGCTTATCGATTTCGCCGCGCGTTACAAGAGGATGAGAGGATACAACGTGTTCTTCCCTCTGTGCTTCGACGTCAACGGCACTCCCATCGAGGTCAAGGTGGAGAAGAAGCACAACATCACGAAGCTGGACCTTCCCAGATCCGAATACAGGAGGCTCTGTTCCGAGTACGCGAACGGGTTCATCGACGAGATGACGCACCACTTCGAGATCCTCGGAGAGAGCATGGATCCCAGCATCTACTACCAGACGGATGCCCCCTACTACAGGAGGGTCACCCAGATATCGTTCGCCAAGCTGTTCAAGCAGGGACTCGTATACAAGGCGAACTTCCCCGTCAACTGGTGCCCCAGATGCATGACCGCACTCGCCGATGCCGAGGTGGAGTACCAGGACAACGTCAACAAGCTCAACTACATCAAGTTCCAGATCGCCGGCGGTTCCGCCGACGACTACGTCATGGTGGCCACGACCAGGCCCGAACTCCTCTGCACATGCAAATGCGTCGCGGTACACCCCGACGACAAGGAGAAGCAGCATCTCATCGGGAAGGAGCTCATCGTCCCCCTCACCGGCAGGCACGTCAAGGTCATCTCCGACCCCAAGGTCCAGATGGGATACGGTACCGGCAACGTCATGATCTGTACCATCGGTGACAAGGACGATCTCGAGTGGGTCATGAAGTACCACTTCGAGATGGAGAAAGGTATCGATGAGACCGGAAAGATGACCGAGATCGCCGGCAAGTACGCAGGCATGCCCGTGAAGGAAGCACGCGAGGCAGCCATCGAGGATCTCAGGGAGCAGGGGATCCTCGTCAAGCAGGAGGACAACCCTCAGAACGTATCCATATGCTGGAGATGCCACACGCCGATCGAGTACCTGCAGGTCCCCCAGTGGTTCCTGAAGACAACCTCCCTCAAGGAGGAGGTCCTCAAGAGGGCCGACGAGATCAAGTGGTACCCCGAGTTCATGAAGATCAGGCTGCAGGACTGGACCAATTCCCTCGCATGGGACTGGGTCCTCAGCAGGCAGCGCATCTTCGCCACGCCCGTTCCCGTATGGGAGTGCAAGGAGTGCGGACACGCCGTATGCGCCACCGAGGAGATGTGCTACTGCGACCCCACCGAGGACAAGCCCCCCGTGGACAGATGTCCCGAGTGCGGAGGCGAACTGGTCGGATGCACCGACGTGTTCGACACATGGATGGATTCGTCCGGATCCGCCCTGTACAACACGTTCTGGGAGAGGGACCCCGAACTCCACAAGAAGATGTTCCCCATGTCCATGAGGCCCCAGTCCCACGACATCATCAGGACCTGGGCGTTCTATTCCATTCTCAGGTCGGAACAGATCGAGCAGTGCAGGCCTTGGGACGACATCATGATCCACGGATTCATCATGGCCCCCGACGGTACCCCGATGCACTCGTCCATCGGTAACGTCATCGACCCCATCCCGATCCTCGAGAACTACGGTGCGGATGCGCTCAGGTACTACGCGGCCACCTGCTCCCTCGGAATAGACCACGCCTTCAGGGAGAAGGACGTCATCCGCGGAAAGAAGCTCTCCATCAAGGTGTTCAACATCGGACAGTTCGTCAGCAGGTTCCTGAAGGACGTCCCTGAGAAATGCGACACCCTCAGGACGGCGGACAGGTGGATCATAAGCAGGTTCTCCAAGGTCGTCAGGGACGTCACCGGATACCTGGACGTGTACCAGTTCGACAAGGCCATGAAGGAGATCGAAGGATTCATCTGGCACGAGTTCGCGGACAACTACGTCGAGATGGTCAAGGCCAGGAGCGACGATGCGGTCAGGTACACCCTTTACAACGTGTTCCTCGGATGCATCAAGATGCTCGCCATATTCCAGCCCCACATCACCGAGGACGTGTACCAGGAGCACTTCAGGGCCATCGACGGCAACAGGTCCATCCACCTCACGCCCTGGCCCGAGCCCATGTTCACGGACGAGGATGCCGAGAAAGAGGGCGAGGCGCTCTCCGAGGTCCTCGCGGCCATACGCGCATGGAAGTCCGAGAGGAAGATCGCGCTCAACGCGGAGATCTCTATGATCGAGTTCGTCGGCAAGGAGGCCAAACTGTTGGAATCCTCGAGGACGGACATCTCCGAGACCACCAAGGCGAAGGATGTCAGGATCGCTCCCGAGGCGGACCTCACCGAGGAGATCGTGGCCGTCAAACCCCTGCACAAGGTCCTCGGTCCCGCTTTCAAGGCCGACGCCAAGGCGATCGTGTCCGCGGTCGCGGCCATGGATGTGGCGGATGCCGCGAGGATGTATCAGGCCGGCGCCATAGATGTGGAGGTCAACGGTTCCAAGATGTCCGTCGGCTCCGAGTACTTCGAGGCGGACAAGCGTCTGATGCTCGACGGAAAGGCCGTGGAGACCGTTCAGGTCGGTAATATTCTGGTGCTCATCGAGCTCTGATCGGCCATACGGATGCCGGCCCGGCGGGAATGCCAGGCCGGCATCCCATCAAGGGTGCGAGGTCCTGTTTTTTATTGTACCTATGTTATACTCCGGACGATACCATGAGAAAGGACCTCGGAGTCAGACCCTGCATATATCCGGAACCTGTGCTGATCGTAGCCGCGTACGGCGAGGACGACGTTCCCTGTGCGATGAATGCCGCATGGGGAGGGATACACGAGGAGGATGAGATCTTCATCTGTCTCGATCCCCTGCACAAGACCACGAAGAACATACTCCTCCGCAAGGAGTTCACGGTGAGCATCGGTACGGAGGATCTGGTGACCGAATGCGACTATCTCGGTATCGTCTCCGGCAACGATGTCCCCGACAAGGTGTCCAGATGCGGACTCACCACCGTGAGGAGCGACAAGGTCGACGCACCGATTATTAACGAACTTCCCATGACGATCGAGTGCAGGATGAAATCATACGACGAGAGCACATGCGAGCTCATCGCGGAGATAGTGAACATCAGCGTGGACGACTCCATCCTGAACGACAAGGGTCTCGTGGACCCCATGAAGATGAGACCCCTGATCTACGACGGATTCAACAAGAAGTACTACGGATACGGGCCAGTGGTCGGCAAGGCGTTCGGAGAGGGGAAGAGACTGATGTGACTCCTCCGGGCACCGTGTGCCCGGTCCTGTCTCAAAATAATATATAGTAAATCATAGGATAGGGTCTCATGAAGGGACAACTCTACTCTGTGTACGTCCTTGCGGTGCTGGCGGCGGTATTGGGTGCCACCAACCTCTTCGCGTACATCTCGGCAGGTATCAACGATTCCTCCGCTTTCGGAAGCAATCTGTTCCCCCTGATACTGGCCATCTGTTTCATTATCGCAACGTTCACGATCTATAGAAGGGAGACCGCCGGTTGGTTCGCATTCCTTCTCGGAATAGCCATACTGTTGGTGCAGACCGTGATGTCCATATCGTTCGACAACATCCAGATCATCGGAACGATCTGCATCTATCTGTTCGTCATATTCTATCTTCTCGACGACCATGTCATGCGCATGTTCCGCGTGAAGAAGTGACGTCGCATCATATACGGAGCCTTCGGCTCCTTCAACATCTTCTTCTGGATCCTCATCATGTTCCCGTGATGGGGTATATGTCGCCGGACCGTGTTATACGGTATGGGTATTAACATTGATTAATTGTACATATGATTTTTAGTTAACGATGTTATACCCTTCGGAACATCGGCAGAAACCCATCGTTTTTTGTTAAAAATCATAGATTCTTAGCGATTTTTTGATGGATGTACCGTCTGACGTCATCAACATGATATATAAAAATATCTGAAAATCATCCAATATTTATACGAAAAAAACGTGCGTTTTCATCGATGGATTATACATTTTTGAAATATCGTTCCGAACGGTCGAAAAAACGTACCCTGCTATATATTGATAGAATTCCGATTTTTTAACTGGTCTTTGACCAAGGAGAAATAGCATGTCTGACGTAAACGAACCCATCGACCCGACCGCATTCGGTCTTTTCTTCGTAGCGGTCGTATCGCTTCCCATAGCGATGGTCTGTATATTGACGTACGCAGGGATAGACAATCACATATTGGATTCGGCAAGTCCGGGAGGCCTCAGCTATCTCGGGGCTCTGCTTGCCATCTGTGCGGTCTTCATCCTCATATCCTCACTGAAGGCGTACAAGGCCGGCAGCAATTTCGGATTCACCGTGCTCGGTCTCGTTGCCATGGGTGTCTTCTTCGCAGGTGTCTACGGAGGCGACCTATACATCAATCTGACCCTCGGGATCATCTACCTGCTCACACTGGTATGGTCCGTCCGTATCGGGACACCGAAGATCCTCACGGTCATCCTTCTCACGACCTCCCTGATATTCATCTTCGGAGGGATCAATGCAGAGACCGGCGAGGACATCTGGATGCTTCTCAAGGGTATCGTCGCGATGGCGAACTTCCTGCTCTCGGCCTACCTGGCCATGGCATTGGTGGATGAGAAGCTTCCGGTAATCTGAGCGTACGGATTGTCACCATAACCGTTTACGGGATGGAGTGGTGTCCGCGTCCATACGGCCGCGGACATCCGTCCGTCCTTTTTTGTACGATCCCTTTCCGGGAGATGTCCGTTCCGTGACGTTCCCTCACGGATGTCCGGATGCGGATACAGGTCCCGATGATTGTCTTTCCCGAAGGACCATGAACATGACGATCGGACGATCCCGGGATTTCAGGTATCGAATCGGACTCCGGACAGGATTCATCGCTGTGGAATCGTAGTGGTCCGGGATGTTTTTCTTCGTCGGGCATGTACAGATATCGATGGCAGAATGAAGTGCACCATCGAGCGCAAGTCCGATCAAACATCGACCGTCGAATGGATCGATGTCATCGATTCGGGGGCGAAGCGATAAGGCCGGGTTCTCGAATTGTTTGTTGATCCAATAGAGATGATTTTCTAACCATTCTAGTTAAATTGTAAAATAATACAGAATAACGCCCGTTAAATTGTAAAATAATAC
>JBJEZZ010000006.1:0-5926 GCA_051887655.1 Candidatus Methanomethylophilaceae archaeon
CCGACGGCGATCACTACGAGCTGACCATAAACAACTATGGCAACAATGGGGGAACGCACCGATGTAGTCGGGCAGGGCGGCCGCCCTGATGCATTCGCTGGCATGTGTCAGGGGCAGGCAGTACAGTATCGCCTGGAAGATTGGATCGAGACTCGATACCGAGAAGAACGTTCCGCACAGGAACGTCATCGGCAGGATGATCAGACTGTTGAACGTCGCCATGCTCTGGTGCGACTTGGCCACGAGCGCCGCCATCATCCCGAGGAACGAGAACGTGAGACAGCTCAGGGCCGTGCACAGTATGAACAACGGCGAGAGCACCAGTTCGGGAGCGAGGAACAGTCCGATGGCGTACAGGAGTGCGCAGCTGACGATCCCTCTCGTAAGACCCAGCATGCATTTCCCGAATATGATCGCGGGAAGGGACAGCGGGCACATCATCATCTCGTCGAAGCTCTTGTAGTACAGCCTCTGGACGTTCATACGCGTGGACGTGGACGAGAACGACGACGACAGCGATGACAGTGCCACGATACCGGGGATGACGAATGCCACATACGATACGCCGATGTCGGTGGATCCTGTGCGGAGCCCGTATCCGAACGCTATCAGGTACAGGAGGGGACTCATTATGCTCATGATCATGATGTTCAGGAAGTTGTGCTTCAGGAACATCATGTCCCCCCAGGCCACGTAGTACACCTGCTTGAGGAAGGTGATCATTTGCGTCCCTCCACGCTCTTGCCGGTGAGTTCTACGAACACGTCCTCCAGGTTGGTGTTCCTCATGAGGACGTTGTCCTCGGAATCCAGGGATGCGATGAACGCCTTCGCCTCGTCCCTGCTCCTGAAATACTTGTACTGGGTCTTCTTGTCCACCATGTACTCCACGGCGGTGGAACCGACCTTCTCGCACAGCGCACGGGGTTCGTCCAGTGCGATGATCCTCCCGTGGTCGATGATGCCCACCCTGTCGCAGAGCGCCTCGGCCTCCTCTATGTAGTGGGTGGTCAGGAATATCGTGGTCCCTCTCTTGTTGAGGTTCTTGACCACATCCCACAGAAGGCGTCTGGCGTTTATGTCCAGTCCGGACGTGGGTTCGTCCAGGAACAGGACCTTCGGCTGATGGAGCACCGCACATACGATGGCAGCCCTCTTCTTCCACCCTCCGGACAGGGAGTCCACTGGTTTGTCCAGATACTCCTCCAGTCCGAAGTAGTCGGAGAGTTCTTTGATCTTCTCCTCCCTCTCCTTCTTGGGGATCATGTGGTACATGGCGTGCGAGATCATGTTCTCGCGTATGGTCAGGTCCTTGTCCAGGGAGATCTGCTGCTGTATGACGCCCATCCTGTTCTTCGCTTCCGTGGGGTCCTTCTTCAGGTCGAACCCATCCACGTGGATGGAACCCTCGTCGAAGTTGGTCAGCGTGGAAACGCATCTCACGGTGGTCGTCTTCCCCGCCCCGTTAGGTCCGAGGAACCCGAACAGCTCGCCCTCCCGGATGCTCAGATCCAGATGGTCTATGGCTGTCTTGTCCCCGTATCTCTTGACGAGGTCCTTGATGACTATTATGTCCTTCATCTCCGATACTTCCGTTTGATCTAGTTTTGTTAAAGTGTCACATCCATGCGGATTTCCTCTGTCTCACCAGTATCCATATGAACAGCGGACCTCCGATCATGGAGCATATCACTCCGACCGGGAGTCCGTTCGGTCCGCTTATCTTCGCCACCGTGTCGGCGAACAGCACGAATGCCGCGCCGAATGCGGCGGATGCAGGTATGAGGTACCTATTATTGGAACCTACGAATATCCTCGCCACATGCGGACCCACGAGACCTATGAATCCTATCGTACCGGTGTAACAGATCATCGCCGCGGTCAGCAGCGACACCAGCGCCAGCGTGACCGTCCTGATGATGTCTGCCTTCTCGCCGAAGGTCTGTACGGCCCTGTCGCCCGCGTACATGACGTTCAGTTTCTCCGACATGAACCAGAGCAGCGTTATGATCACGACCGCCGAGACGGCCATCACCGGTACGCAGTCCCAGGTTATCTTCCCGAGGCTCCCGACCCTCCATTCGTAGGCGTCGGCCATGGATTCGGACGGTGCGGTCACCATTATTATCTGCGTGATCGACGAGAACAGGAACATCACCGCGATACCCAGGAGTATCATGGCCGCGGGTGTGAGCTTCCTCAGCTTCGTGACCGATATGATCATGGTCATGGGGACGAGGGACAGTATGAACGCGTTGACGACCGTGGCACCGAGTCCGTCCAGCGACGGGATGATGGAGAACCCGAACACTATGCTCAGTGTCGCACCCAGGAACGCGCCCGACGAGATACCCATGGTGTACGGGTCCGCCAGGGGGTTCTTGAAATCGTTCTGCATGATGGCACCGGCGACCGACAGGCCGGCACCTATTATCATCGCGCTGAGCGCCCTGGGCGTACGTACGTCCCAGACGTAATGGTCGTCGCGTACGTCCGTGACGTTCCCCGTGATGTGGTTGAAGAATGCGGTGATCGCTTCGGGTACGGTTATGTTGTACACCCCGAAGCCCAATGTGATGAAGAACGCCGCCACCGCCAGCACCGCCAGGATGGCGATGAACATCAGCTTCTTCCTGTTGGCCCTCCTGTATTCCGCTCTGAAGGTATCGCTGACGGGGTCGCTCAGTATATCGCCCCCGGTTTTTTGCTCTGGTAGACGATCAGCGCGAAGAACACCGGGCTTCCGATGATGCTCATCACCACACCCACCGGTATGCTGGACAGTTCGAAGGCGAGATAGTCCGCCGCCAGCAGCAACAGGGCGCCCACGGCCATGGACAGCGGCGCCACGAACCGGTTGTCGGAACCGACCACCATCCTCACCAGATGCGGGGCCACCAGTCCGACGAATCCGATTATCCCGGTGAAAGAGACGATCGCGGCCGTCATGACGGCCATGAGTATGAGGCAGACAGTCCTGAACCTCTGCACGTCAACGCCGAGGCTTATCGCGCTGTTCTCGCCGAGGGACAGGACATTGAGTTTCCTGGCCGCGAACATGACCGCGGCGGAACCTACCGCAGTGACCGCGAACATTATGGGCAGCGAGCTCCAGCTCATCCCGTCGAGGCTTCCGATCTGCCATATGTACGCCTCCTTGAGGGTGTCCGCGTCCGTCGTGACCATCATGTATGTTATCATAGAGTTGAAGAAGTAGGATATGGCGGTACCCAGGAGGATGAGGGTGGCAGGGGACATGTGTATCCTCTGCGACAGGAACACGATCAGCAGTGCGGGGATCATGGCCCCGATGAACGCATTGGTGACGATCCCCATCTCCCCGCTGATGCTGGACATCGTGATCCCCATGATGATGGCGGATACCGCTCCGAAGCATGCTCCCGATGATATACCTGTGCTGTACGGGTCGGCCAGGGGGTTGCACATCATGGACTGCATCATGGTCCCGCAGATCGCCAGACCCGCTCCCGCCAGTATGGCGGCCACTGCGTGCGGCATAGCCATGTTCCAGATGTATCTGTCCGCCCACCATTCGAGCGATCTCGGCGGGTATTCGTTCCCGCAGAGGTGGTTCCATATTATCTCGTAGGTCTCCTTCAGCCCTATGCCTTCATAATTGGACACGGACAGGAGTCCAACGAACAGTATTATTCCGAGCACCGATACGAACAACAGGATGAGCTTCTTGGCTATCGATCTGTAGTATTCGGATTTCATCTGCTCCTTGGTCATATCGCCGGATTCATCCTTCATCGTATCAGATCCGAAAAAGAAGGGGGCCGTGGCCCCCTGAATGGTTTCAGGCCGTAGCGGCCGCGGCTGCCTCGTACCTCTCCTTGTCGATATATGCGAGGATGGTGGAGGTGGTCTGTTCCTCGAGCGGTTCCGTACCGAGGTCGATGAAATCTTCGAGGACACCGTCCGCCCATTCGATGCTGAACAGATCTCCGTAGAGGGCGTGTGCCATGTATGCGACCTTCACAGCTCCGGGGAGGAGGTTGTTCACATAGACGAGTCCGTCAAGGTGTCCCGTGAAGTACTCATACGTGGGGATGCTGTTGGACAGGTGGGTCCATTCGGACACGATCTGGTTGTTGTATGCTTCGGAATCAAGTCCCCAGTCCATCGAACGGTTGTTGATGATGCACTCGATGTTGGTGTAGTTGGAAAGCGCTTCCACGCTGGACATCTTGGTGGAACTGCTGCCACTGTACGTATCCGCGAAGTCGGAGTTGATCTTGTAGTAGGGGATTCCTCCTGCGGTGGCGGGACTGGTGTTGTACGTGGAATCGTTCTGACAGATGTAGTACCACATGGTGCAGCAGATGTAGTTGGTCCTGTCCTCGTCCTTCATGTCCTTCACCTTGTCATCGATCTCCTTGAGAACGTTCCAGCTCGCCTGGGCGTACTTGACACCTATGGTCTCGCAGTCCCCTCCGAAGAGGAATCCGAGCGTGAGGACGGTGGTGATCTCATCCTCCGTGTTGGCAGAGGGATAGATGATCAGGGGAATCTTCGCGGCGTTCAGGTCGTCGACACGGCTCGCCGTGATCTGTGACACTCCGCTGTAATCCACGAGGAGCGCTCCGACACCGCCTGCGGTGGTCGCGTCGAGGTTCGTGAAGTTGGACCATGAGGTATCGGAGATGGTTCTGGCACCTCCCTCGAGGTCCACGGCACTGCTGCTGATGGAGCTCTCGGCCGTCGCATAGGAGGTCGAGAAGTAACCCGCCATGTACTTTCCGCCGTTGGCGAAGAGCGTGGGCATCTGCATGTTGGTACCGTAGGTCACGACGTTCCTGAGGGGATACGTGGCCTCGACGGTGGTGGGTGCGCCCGTCCTGTCTATGCAGATCACGTAGACGGTGGTGCCCGTCTTCCTGTCGATGAGGTCCTGGAGGAGCTGCTTGTCGGTGTTGTCGACCTTTCCGTCGTTGTTCACGTCGGCGAGGGGGTATTCCGACAGTTTCGAGTTCCCTGCCATGACGTCCTCGAGGATGGTCATGTCCTTGTCGTCGATGGTATAGTCGTCGTTCGCGTTGCCCCTTATCTGAAGCTGGGACGCGATGGTCGCATCTCCGCCCTCGTCGTTGTTCCCGCCGAGGAACATGAATCCCACGGCGGCCACGACCACGACGGCGACGACTGCCACCGCTGCGATCATTGTCATCTGTTGGTTCATCTTTCATACCTTCCGTATTCTTTTTATTGGATGTATTTGCCAATTGGTTTCATAAAAAAATTGGATCGTATGGTGCCGACCCCTTCCAGTCCGGTGTACAGTATCCTACGGACGCCGGATCTCAGTTCGTCACTCTGCCATTCGTCCTCCTTATAGTTGGACATATATGCCAACGACTTGCATGAAAAATCGGGATCCAAGGGCCTCATACCTGTCCAATCTCCTTTTCCTCTGCGATGCCGGTACCCTTCCTGTGTCTGGCGGATGCCATCACCGCGGAGGGGTTGTTCTCCTCGCTCATCGGGATCGCATCCTTCAGTATCACATGCGGGCGGCCGTCATCCGTCACCACCTTGGACGTGACGCCGTACACAGTCTTCAGATTGGATTCGGTGATCACATCGTTGGGTGTGCCGACGTCGTAGATCTTGCCCTGAAACATCAGGATGACCTGATCGGCATATTTCGCCGCGATGTTGATGTCGTGGCTGATCATGACGATCAATATCCCCTTCTCGACGGAGAGGCGTTTGAGCATCTTCGTGACATCCAGCTGATGGCGTATGTCCAGATTGGACGTGGGTTCGTCCAGGAGCAGGATCTTCGGTTCCTGCACAAGTCCTCTGGCCAACATGACCTTCTGATGCTGTCCCGCGGACAGTTCGTTGAACTGTCTCATGGCCAGGTGGGATATCCCCAGCATCCTGAGGGTGTCGTAGATCAT
>JBJEZZ010000007.1:0-1511 GCA_051887655.1 Candidatus Methanomethylophilaceae archaeon
CCAAGACGAGCCACAACGCGGTGATATCCATCTGCGAGAGGATATCCGACGATGCGAGGATCGTGATGGAGGGCGGTACCGCATCCGTCTCCGATCTGGAGAACATGTGCTCCAGACTGAACTCCGACATATACGGCAGACTGCACGACAGACTGTTCGCCACCGCGAGGGACGCCACGGTGATAGACCTGACGTCGTCGCTCATGTCCCTGGGAAGGGCGGTGATCGAGAGGGAGAGGGACCCGAAGGTCCTGGAGGCGGTCATCGGACTGATGGATTCCGTGAAGGGCCACGAGAACGGGGAGGTGTCCCTTGAAGACGTGTGCTCCTCCATATCATCTTTCATCGATGACAACGGGGACGCGGACCTCGCCATACTCGCATCCGCACGTACCGTATCGTCCAAACTGAGACAGCTGTCGGAGGAGACCGGGAACGTACGTCCCGTGTTCTCCGTGCCTTCCAAGGGAAGGGTGCTCAGCATCCTGAAGGAGAACATGAGGAGGGATTCCGTCACGTTCACCTTCGCAGTACGCATGTCGCTGATGTACGCGCTGTGGGCGTTCGTCTGGCAGTACTGGGACCTCGAGAACGCCAAATGGCTGCTGTTCACGACCGCGGCGCTGGTGCAGCCTTATATCGAAGGCACATGGACCAAGTCGTGCATGAGGGTCGCGGGAACGCTGCTCGGAGCGGCAGGGTTCGCGGTCATTGCGATACTCACCGGACAGGATGCGATGCTCATGTCCGTGGTGCTGATGGTGATAAGCTACATCTACACCCTGATAGACCCCAAGAGGTACGACGTGATGATGACGTTCATCACCATGACCGCACTGCTGGCGGTCGCCGCCTCCGATCCTCGGGGCGACGTGCTGATGGAGAGACTGGTGTTCGTGTTGGCCGGTGTCGTAGCCGCGCTGTTCGCCAACATGACCATACTGCCGTACAGGCTGAAGGACGAGAACATCGAGCTCGGACGCAGGTCCATGAAGGTGTCCATCGCACAGATCGGTTCGCTGAGGAGGGCCGCATGCGGAGAGGCACCCTCGACGAACGACCCATACCTCACGCTGAAATCCGCGGCGATATCCCAGAAGATGCAGATGAACGACAAACGCGATCCGGATACACCGTTCAGCGGATTCATCAGCATCCAGAACGCGATATCCTCCGAGTGCTCCATGCTGCAGGGGTCCGTTGCGGACTCCGGTGAGGAGTGCAGATGCCGTGTGGTCAGGATCCTGGACGGAAGGAAGGATACCCTGACGGAGGAGGACCTCGACGGTCTTGATGACGGCGAGAGGGAGATCCTGAAGAGGACGGCGAATCTGCTCAGGATGCACAGGGAGAACCGTGTGAGGCTGGGAGAGGCCGCACTGGCACTCCCGGAATGACATCTTTTTATGAGAGACGGTCCGGCCCTGCGGGGCCGGGTCGTTCCCGATGTCATTAGGGTGAAAACCACCTTGTGAAATCGGTGAAAACCACCTTGTGAAATCGGTGAAAAC
>JBJEZZ010000008.1:0-22935 GCA_051887655.1 Candidatus Methanomethylophilaceae archaeon
ACTTTGATGGACGGGTCCTCGGCGAGGGCCTGCACCGCGGCGAAACCGCAGGTGATGACATCCACCATCAGCTCCTTGGCACCCCAGGACTGGACCTTCTCCGCGAGCTCCACTATCCTGTCGCCGTTGGTGCTGACGTTGATGGCATGCATCATCTTATGTCCCTCGGACTCCAGTCTGTCCAGTGCCTCCGCGACCGCGACCGTGCGGTCCTCGATGGGGCAGAACCTCTGGTTAGAGAGGGTCTCGTCGTCCTTGCTGTTGGTGAGACCTCCCGCACCCGCCTCGTAGACGTAGTCGGCGGTCTCCTTCGGGGAGAGTCCGATCTTCGGTTTGACTATGGTGCCGACAAGAGGCTTGTCCGGTCTGTCCAAAAGCTTCCTGAGACCGTCCACGCCGAACTTGGGGCCCTTGTACATGGAGAGGATCTCCTTGGAGAAGGTGACGTCCTCCAGTCTGAGCTTGCTCACGGATTCGAGTCCGAAGAGGTTCCCGGCTATGACGGACAGGATCTGCGGGACCCCTCCGATGTCGATGCTGAAATCCTCGTTGGGGAACGCTATGCGTATGAGGTCCCCGTCTATGGAAAGGACCCTGGCGCCGTACTGGTCCACGATCCTCGAGGTCGTGGTGCTGAGATCGGTCCACGTACCCGTGGACTGCTCCGCGGCGATCGCGTTCGCCGCATCCGCCATTGGCATGTCGGTCGTGACCCTGTAGTCACATATGACGAAGTCATCGACATCGATGTCCTCGCCCAGATGCATGTATGATGTTGCCATTTAATCACCGATGAACCTGAAGATGTCGTCACCGAGCTGGCTGGTCATCACGTGGTATACGGAACCGGGTGAGATCAGACCTATCTCGGTTATTATGCCGTCTATGTACCTGGACGGCGTGCTGTCGAAAACCGGGTTGAATATCTTGACGCGGGGATCGAGCTCTCCCGCCTTGGCGACCTCCTCGTGGTCGCGCTCCTCTATGGTGACCATGTCCCCGAACAGCGTCATGGGGGAGAACTTGTACGTCTCCGAACACACATAGAACTGTACGCGTGCCTCGTTGGCCGCAAGTGCCAGCTGTGAGGTACCGATCTTGTTGACCAACGTACCGTGGGACGTGATCGTGTCCGCGCCGACGAAGACCTTGGTGACGGTCTTCATCACCGAACGGACGGCACTGTCGATGATCAGCGTGATGTCCACGCCCTCCTTCGCGAGGTCGTTGACGGTGAGGATGCCCTGTCTCCACGGACGGGACTCCGTCGCGTAGACCTTGAACCTCTTACCCTGTCTGAACGCGGTCTTTATCACGCTGAGCGCGGCACTGCTGTTGCAGTGGGTGAGGATCACGTCACCGTCCTGGATGCGTTTGGCACCGATCTCGCCTATGGTCTTCACGGCATTGACGGAACCCTCGTTGAACCTCTCCGCGTTGCCTATGATCAGCCTCTTCGCGTCCTCCACGGACGAACAGTCCTCCACGCCCTTCAGCGTCGCGTGCACACCGTTCCAGAGTGACACCGCGGTAGGTCTGGAATCGAGGATCTTGGCCTTGGCGGCCATGAGGTCGATCATGAAACCCTTGCTGTCGTCACCCTCGTAGGTGCTTGCGAAATCCGCCAGAGCGGAGGCCCCTGCCCTGGCGATCCTGCCGGCACCACGGATCTCCATGCTCTTGATGGCATTGACAGTGCTATCGACATCCATGCACGATAATCTGTATCGCGGTATATAAGGGGGGAGAAAGAGGCGGATACGCTTGACAGCGCGCATCCGTCAGTTGAACTGATAATTCTCCATGAGCGGCAGGAGGATGATGTCCTGGACGAGACGCTTCGCCCTGTCGATCCCGAAGGAGAGGTAGGTGGCGGCGACGATCGCCTCGAACATGTCCGCCCTCATGTCGTCGCTGAAATGATCGCCCTTGCCGGTCCTGAACGAATGGCCGAGCAATGCTATGCCCTCGTAGTCGATCTTGTTGAACCTCAGGTACTCGCAGATCTTGGCGTTGGCCACGGCGGCCTGTTTGAAGTTGTTGGTCATCTCCCCCTCGTCCCTCAGGGACTGGATGTTGTAGGCCTCGTCGCATACGACGAACTCCAGCACCGCATCGCCCAGGAATTCGAGCCTTTGATACGACTTTATCTTGATCTCGTGGTTGACGTTGTACTCCTCCGAGAACGACGGATGTGTCAGTGCGGTACGGAACAGCTCGATCTGCCTGTCGTCGAACCTCATGTTGAACGGGGGTTTGGCGAAGTATTCCCTGATGCGTCTCTCGTAGGTCTCCAATCCGCTTACCATGCCCCTTCAACCGCTTTGTAGGATATTAGAAATTGCACATGACTAAATAGGCACTGAAACATCAAGTATGCATGGGACGCAGGGCCAGGTTCAGAGGAGTGAAACGTACGAACAAGAGACTGGAGCAGGACATATTGGAGAGATCCAAGAACCTCTGGGAGGATCCGTCCATACTCAGGCCCAAATGTGCGGGTGACTGCAGGAAGTGCGCATTCGACAAGACATTCAAGAAGATCGGCAAACTCGAGAAGTACAAGAACAGTGCAGACGCCCTCACCAAGTATGCGGGCAAGGGCAGCGACGACATCTTCAAAGCGTACGCTGCGACGGCGTCCCTGTACGCATCCGGGAGCGTCCCGTACATGGCCACCGCCAAACTGGCGGGCGAGGAGGTCCTGTTCGTGCAGAGGGGTGCCGTCGGCAACGACAAGCTGATAGGGTGCCAGCACTACAACGATCCCAAGATCAGGCTCCTGCTCTACAACGCGTTCGCCAAGAAGAAGGGGCTGTTCCTCTACTCCTTCGAGGACGAACTGGTCTGTTCCAACCGCCCCAACATGCCCGAGGACTACATCTACGACACGTTCTGGGAATCGCCCTACGAGTTCCCCAACGACGAATTGGAGTGCCAGCACACCAAGGAAGCGGCGTTGGTGATCAGGATAAAATCGGCTGACCGCAGGATAAGGGTGTGCAAGAACTGCGCGAAGGACGTCTCGTCCCTGCAGTACCTCATATCCAGACTCGTGGCCGAGAAGCCCCTGGACGACTTCGAGGTGACCGTGGAGCACAACTACCACTCATCCGCCGGTACGGGCGTGGAGGTCATCGAGGGAGAGCAGCTCCAGAGATATGCGAACGGCGCCGTGACCGACAGCCAGCTCATCAGGAACGTCCTGAGGGAGAGACTGGGCGCACTGAAGGAGGGCGACGAGTCCACCTTCGTGATAGGCGACCGCAACTTCGGTTCCGATTCGTCCGGATTCGTCGCATCGCTCAAAGGTTCCGATGACGAGATCGAAGCGCTCAGAGCGTATCTGTCGAAATACAAGGATTCGATAGTGATACAGACCGACAGGGCATCCGAGGCACTCTCATCCATCTGGGAGAACTCCTACGCGGAGATCCTGGAATGCTTCACCTCGGCGGAGACCGCCGGAGCCTTGGGCGACGTATCGAAGAAGAACGTTCAATCCGTGCTCAGGGACGCACGCATGATGGAAAGGTCCAAGGATGTCGTCAAGACACTGCCGACGTTCAGGCACCCCGGGGACATCACGAAACTGGCAGATGCGTATGCCAAGGCGATGAAGGTCGGCGGTGCTATCCTTCTATCAGAGGAATTGGCGGGCAACCCTCCGAGGAACTACCATGCGCGTGCGCTCGCCAAGGGATTCGCGTTGGCGTTCATGGACGATCCCGATTCGGTCAAGAGTACCGCGGAGGAGAAGGACCTGGCGGAGTTCCTGGTACCTTTCATCAAGGAGCTCACGGACTCGTCCGGAGAGGAGTACCGTCAGAAGATGTCCACACTGCTCACCGCCACCGGATGCGGGGAGACCGTCTAATCCAATATGCGGACGTCCGCGACATAGTGCGAGACACTCGGTGCGAAGGACTTCACTTCCCTCACGCCCTCTATCCTGAACCTGCGGCCCCCGCAGTGTTCGGAGAATATGGCTTCGATCCTCTCCATGTACTCGTCGATGTAGAACGTGTCATGGTAGTGGATCATCCCCCCGGGTCTGATGAGCTCGAGCGCCTTCGGAAGGAATTCGGAGGTGGTCTGTACGTATCCCATCAGGATACGGTCGGCGAACGCCTCCCCGGGGATGTCGCGGTTGTCTCCGAGCATGGGTTCGACGATATCCCCCACCTCGTTCAATGCCACGTTCCTGACCAGGAATTCGTACGATTCCGGGTTCTTCTCGCAGGCGATCACCCTCTTCGCGCCGGAGAACTTAGCCAGCGGCAGTGTGAAGTAACCGATCCCGGCGAACATGTCCACGACGGTCTCGCCCGTGCAGTCCAGGTTCTTCATCCTCTCGCGCTCGTCCACGTTACCGGATGCGAACATGACCTTGGTGACGTCGAAACGGTAACGTATACCGTTCTCGAGACGCACGGACTCCGTCCTGCTGCCGTGGATGATCTCCATGCTGGGATGTCTGAACTCCCCCGAGACGCCGCTGCGGTCCACGCAGATCGTGTCCATATCCAACTCCTCCGCGTACACATCGCCGATGCGGGCCTTGTACGGGTCGGCGGAGGGCTTGAGCTTGATGATCGCGATATCCCCGACATACTCCCATCTCATCGGGAGTTCGGACAGCACATCCTCCGGGAGGTCGGACAGTGCGTTCCTTATCCTGACCTGCGGAGGTGTCCTGTCACGGGAATGCGCCTCCCCTTCGGTGACCCCGAAACCCATCGATATCACCGTCTCCACGGCCCCGTCGAGGATCGGTACCAGTCTGTAATCGCCGTCCTTCGAGATCTTGGCATGGCGGTCGACCAGGTCCATCCTCAGGAGTCTGGGTATTGTGTCGTGCGCCTCGGACGAGGGGATCCTGGCCATCCTCATCTGATCACCGCCTTCACCATGATCGGCAGGAGCCTGATCGCGAGCGGGATGTTACGCATGATGCCGGGCACCATGGAGCTGGGACTGTCGATCGATGCGGACGATACCGCCCTGCGTACGGAATCCCTGTCCACGATCCCTCCGATCGTATCCAACTCGTCATCCCTCAGGTTGTTGTACATCCTCCTGAGACGGAAACCGTCCTTCAGCTCCCTGCCGACCTCGCGGCGCCAAAGCCTCTGATACTCTGACAGGGACGATGCGGACAGGTCGTCCTTCCCCAACGCCTTGTCCAGGACATGTACCAGACACGGGGCCGATTTGAATATGGGATACAGACCGCCTCCGGATACCGGTTTGACCTGACAGGCGGCGTCCCCGATCAGCAGCGTACGGTCGGAATAGGTCCTGTCCTGAAGACCCAGAGGGATCTTCCCGCAGGATTTGGCGATGATGCCGCTCCCGTCGAGTCCGGCCTTCTTCAGCAGTGCCGGCATGTATCCGTTGGGTGCCCCGTACCTCCATTCGGTGCACAGACCCACACGTACGGAATCGCCGTACGGGATCGTCCATCCGAAGAATCCGGGGGCCACATCCGAACCGGTCCAGACGTCTATGGTGTCCTGTTCGTCGCATGTGTGCCTCAAATCCATCTGCATCCCGCGGACAACCATCCTCGGCGGTTCGCATCCGACCGCACGCCTCACTACGGAGGAATGCCCGTCGGCACCTACGACCGCCCGGGATCCTATCTCCTCCCCGGACGACAGACGGACGGTGACCCCGTCCCTGCCGATGTCGCAGGACCTGCAGCGTACCGATGTAAGGAACTCCGCCCCGGCATCCATGGCCCTCTCCGAAAGCAAAAGATCCAGCTCGGAACGGTCGATCAGTACGGCCTTCGTCTCTCCGCAATCCACGGAGAACGTCCTGCCGTTCGGGAAGTGTACCCTGAGCACACTGAATTCGTTGAGAACGGTGGGTCTGACCCCCGAGAGTTCCAGGACCTCGGGGGAGATCAGACCCGTGCATTGAAGGGGCACGCCCGACCTCACGTGGTCCTCGACGACGGTGACGTCGTGGGATCCTGCCAACAGTGCCGCTGACGTTGACCCTGCCGGCCCGCCGCCGACCACTGTGATGTCGGGCATTTTACCTCAGTTCTTCTTCGACTTCTCGTAGTCCGCGATGAACTTGTTGATACCTTCCGTGGTCTTGGGATGATTGATCATCATCTTGAGGACGTCGTAGGGTATGGTAGCGATGTCGCATCCTGCGAGTGCCGCGGTGGAGACGTGAATCGGGTTCCTGATGGAGGCCGCTATGATCTCGGTCTGGATACCGTAGTTGTTGAAGATGGTGGATATCTCGCTGAGGAGGGCGGTACCGTCGATACCGATGTCGTCGAGCCTTCCGACGAAGGGGGAGACGAATGCCGCTCCGGCCTTGGCCGCGAGGAGCGCCTGCTGTGCGGAGAAAATCAGGGTGACGTTGACCTTGATCCCCTTGGAGGACAGGATCTTGGTGGCCTTCAGGGTCTCGATGCACATGGGGAGCTTGATGTTGATGTTGGGGTGGATCTTGGCGAGTTCGAGACCCTCCGCGACCATCCCCTCGGCATCCATGGACATGACCTCGGCGGAGATGGGTCCGTCGACGATCTTGCTGATCTCGGTGACGATGGTCTTGAGGTCCTTGCCTTCCTTCGCGATGAGGCTGGGGTTGGTGGTGACTCCGTCCAGGATTCCCCAGTCGTTGATCTCCTTGATCCTTTCGATGTTGGCAGTGTCGATGAAAATCTTCATTGTTCTATCTCCTTCTTCTTGTCGACGGATCTCTTGGCCGCGGCCTTGATGTCGTCGGCGGTGAGACCGTATTTCTTGAAAAGTTCGTCCGGTTCTCCCGATTCGCCGAAGGTGTCGCGGGTACCGATCCTGGTGAGCGGGCAGGGGAAGTTCTCGGACAGGAACTCGGATACGGCAGATCCGAGTCCTCCGATGACGCTGTGCTCCTCCGCGGTGACGACGCATCCGGTCTTGGACACGGACTCGTATATCGCCTCCACGTCGAGGGGCTTGATGGTGGACATGTCGATGACATCGGCGGAGATGCCCTCCTCCTCCAATGCCTCCGCGGCGTCCATGCAGAGGGACACCATCTGACCGGTACCGATGAGGGTCACGTTCGAACCGGACCTGAGCAGCCTCGCCTTACCGATCTCGAACTTCACGTTCTCGTCGAATATGACGGGCATGTCCGCACGTCCGAGCCTCATGTACACGGGGCCGTCGTACTCCGCGATGGCCAGCGTGGCCGCGTACGCCTCGTATGCGTCCGCGGGCGAGATGACGGTCATGTTGGGGATCGCACGCATGATGGCGAGATCCTCCAGGGCCTGGTGGGATGCACCGTCGGGACCTACGCTGATACCGCAGTGCGTGGATACGACCTTGACGTTGAGCTTGGGGTACGCCATCGCAAGCCTGATCTGCTCCCAGCACCTTCCGCTGGCGAACACCGCGAAGGTGGATGCGAAGACGGTCTTCCCGGAAGCGGCGAGACCTGCGGCGACACCGATCATGTCCTGCTCCGCGATACCCACCTCGACGAACCTCTCGGGTGCGACCTTCCTGAACTCGGATGTCTTGGTGGATCCCGCGAGGTCGGCATCGAGGACGACGACGTTCTTATCGGTCTCGGCGAGCTTCGCCAATGCCTTCCCGTAATAGTTGCGCTGTGCGAGCTTTGTCATTGGAGCGCCTCCTTCAGTTCCTTGACGGCGATCTCGTACTCCTCGGGCTTGCATGCGCGTCCGTGGAAGCCTGCGTTGTTCTCCATGAACGATACGCCCTTCCCTTTGACGGTGCGCATGACGATAACGGACGGGGACCCGGTGGTCTTCGCCTGTCTGACCGCTCCGAGGATGTGGTCGATGTTGTGACCGTCCACCTCGTAGACGTCCCATCCGAACGAGAGCCATTTGTCGGTCAGGGGCTCGAGGCCCATGACCTTCTCCGTGTCACCTTCGATCTGGAGACCGTTGCGGTCGACGAATGCGATGAGGTGGTCCAGACCGTACTGGGATGCGAACATCGCCGCCTCCCAGTTCTGTCCGCTCTGCATCTCCCCGTCACCGAGGAGGCAGTAGGTCCAGTAATCCTTGGAATCCATCTTCCCGGCCAATGCGATACCGCAGGCCATGCTGAGTCCCTGTCCGAGGGACCCGGTGGACATCTCCACTCCGGGGACCTTGCCCCTGACGGGGTGGCCCTGGAGCTTGGACCCCATCTTCCTGAGCGTGACGAGATCCTCCACTGGGAAGTATCCGCTCTCCGCGAGCGCGGCGTAGAGGACGGGCGCCACGTGTCCCTTGGAGAGGACGAATCTGTCCCTATCCTCCCACTGGGGATTCTTGGGATCGTGGTTCATGATCTCGAAGTAGAGGGTGGCGACGAGGTCCGCCGCGGAGAGGGACCCTCCGGGGTGTCCCGACCCTGCCGCGGTGGTCATCTCGACCACGTGATACCTGAGGAGGTTGGCCTTCTTCTGAAGCTTGATGGCGAGTTCCGTGACCATGTTCTCATTCCTTCTCGATTCTGGGTGCAAGGAGATACTTGACGACCCCGTTGCCCTCCGCGAGCGCGAAGACGATCCTGACGGGGTAGTCCGTGTCGAGTTCGATCCTCACCCTGAGGTCCGACGGTACGGCCTTGATGAGGTTGGAGAAGTAATCGAGAGGGAACATGCTGCTGACCTTCATGTCCGCGTTGATCTTCACGTTATTGGATGCCTCCATGACGAGATCGACGGAGTCCGTGTCACCGTCGCAGTGGAGTTCGAACCTCTCCGAGTCCGCGATGAGGGCGATGTGGTCTGAGATGGACTCGGATGCCTTGATACCTTTCTGGAGGTCCGTGACGGGGACTTCGATGGACGCCGCGAGCTCGAGCGGAGGGACCCTGACATCCCCGAGGCTGGAGGTGTCGACGAGGTTCATGCGCCTCGTGATGTTCCCGACCTTGAACACGAGCCTTCCGTGCTCCTCGTCCTGCTCCATGGAGATGATGTCGCCGGAGCTGGCGAGTTTGAGGACGTCCTTCACCTTGTCGATGTCGATCCCGATCTCGGTGTCGTCCGCCTCGTAGGACTCGAATGCGGCCTTGGAGAGGGTGACCTCGACCATTGCGACGTGTGCGGGATCGACGGCCTTGAGGCTGATCCCTTCAGGAGAGATGGTGAACTTGACCTCATCGATGAGTGTGGAGATCACGTTGATGAGGCCCTTCAATGCATCGGACCTTAGCTCTGCCTTGAACATACGGGGCACGCTCCCTCAGTTGATTCTCCACTGGTGGTTGCACTTGCAACAGCGGTAGAACTGCGTTTCCGGTTCATCGGCGGCACGGGTCTGCCTTATGTCGTAGAATGCCTCGGTGTGACCGCACTTGGGGCAGATGATGCGCATCTTGGACATGTACGCCGCGGAGTTCTCGTCGAACACTGTGGTGACCTTCTCCTCGTGCTCGGTCCTGAACTTCTCCACGGTGTCCCCGATGTCATCGGATGAACCACACTGCATACAGACATACTTCCCGTTCTGGGGGAACATAAGCGAACCACAATCCTTGCAAAACATAGGTATCGTCCTCTATCCGTGGCGATGTACTATCATTATAAAAAAGGTGTGGGGGAAGGATATAGCGCATATTGACGCATATGCGCGCGTTCAGAACCAATCCAAATCGTCGGCGGAAGAGCGCTTCTCCTTCTGGGTATCTTTGGGCTCCCCGGTGACGTCCTGCTCCGGAAGTTTGACCGAGATCGTACCCGATTCGGTCGGCGTGAGCACGACCTCGGACGGTGTGACCGTCGTAGACGTGACCTCCACCTTCGGGGGCGCGACCGGTGCGGGCGCGGGAACGGACTGCTGCACCTTGGGTGCGTCCTGTACCGGGACCTGCTTCTGGGCCTTGGGCTCCTGCGAGGGTGCCACGGCGTTCACGTTCATCCTGCTGAGATCGTCGAAGGTGCGGAATCCCATGGGGCGGGACTCCATGTGGGCCCTGACGGAACGGGGGGCCTTGGGTCTTGCCCTCTCCTCCGCATGGCTGACTATGATCCTGACCTCCTTCCTCGCCTGGTCCGCGAGGACGCCTCCGATGAGGGAGAACGCGGTCAGCAGCGCGTACTTGCCGAACGGAACGGACACGTTGCCTGCCTCGACGGAGACGAAGTTGACGGTGAGGTACTCGTTGACCGATTCCATGGCGGCCACGATCTGAGGCGATACGGCAGATATGCCGTCGATGACGCTCTGGTATTCGGGGGTGAAGAGCTTGGCGAACCCGATGTTGAGGACCAGGGCCACGGAGAGGACCGCGACGGAACTCGCGAGACCGACGAGGACACCGCGGGACATGGAACCCGCCCTTCTCCCTCCGACGAAACCCGCGACCATAAGTCCCAGATGCGGGATCCATGACAGGGCCATGGCCAGCACCGATGCTATGAATACGCCCGACTTGCAGTCGTAGAAACTGTTGGAGCCTATGCCCGTGGCTCCGTCTATGGCACCCCTGGCCACGGAACCGACGTTCCTTGGCCTCTTACTCTTGCTCTTGCTCATGCATCCCACGTCGGCGAGGCCGACACTCTTTCAATTCCATAAACCATATATAAGCGTTGCTTATTGAGTCACTATACCACGCGTGCACGATGCGCGCGTTCCATATTCATGTAACGGGGCTGACCGGCCCCATCACCAAAGTCCTCTAGAACAAGAGGCGACGAATCTTTAGGAGCTGAGACGATGAAGATGAAATTTAGGTTCCTCGGCGGTGCAGATACCGTCGGGAAGATGGGTATGACCATGGACAACGGTGACGAGACCTTCCTCGTCGAGTACGGAATGGCACCCACGAAACCCCCAGAGTACCCCCTCGCGGCACCCAGGATCAAGCACGCTTTCCTTACGCACTCACACCTCGACCACTGCGGTATGATCCCCGCGATCTGCGGAAGGGACAGATGCGAACTGTTCGCCACCCCCCTCACCGCCGAGGTCGGGGAGATCATGATGCACGACAGCCTCAAGATCGCCAAGGCCGAGAACTACCCTCTGCCCTACACGACCGGCGACATCGAGAGGACCATGAAGTCCGTCGTACCGTTCACCTTCGGGGACACCATCGAACTCGACGGGTTCGACACCAAGCTGCACTCCGCGGGACACGTCCCCGGCGCCACCATGTTCGAGTTCATCGGTGAGACCAGTACGCTCTACACCGGCGACATCCACACCATCAGGACCCGTCTCGTCGACGGTGCCAGGCCCGTGGACTGCGAGAACCTCTTCATCGAGGGTACGTACGGAGGACGTCTCCACCCCGACAGGAAGCAGGTCGAGAAGGAGTTCATCGACAAGGTGAAGGAGGTCGTGGACCGCGGAGGCACCGTGCTCATACCCAGCTTCGCCATCGGAAGGACCCAGGAGATCATGATCATCCTCAAGGACCTGGGCTTCGACATGTGGGTCGACGGTATGGGAAGGTCCGTCACCCGCCTCTACTCCGAGTACCCCGAGTACCTGCTCAACGCCAAGGACCTCAAGGCCGCGAAGAGGAAGTTCAGCGAGGTCAGGACCGCCAACATGAGGAAGGACGCGAAGAGGGCGGACGTCATCGTCACCACCGGAGGTATGCTCGACGGAGGACCCGCGCTCAACTACATCAGGTCCCTGAAGGACGACCCGCTCAACGCCATCCTCCTGGTCGGCTACCAGGCCGAGGACACCAACGGAAGGATGCTCATGGACACCGGCCTCATCAAGCTGGACGACGAGCCCACCAAGGTCAACTGCGAGCTCCAGAAGTACGACTTCTCCGCACACGCGGACCACAAGCAGATCGTGGACTTCGTCAAGGCATGCGACCCCACCAACGTGGTCATAATGCACTCGGAGACCAGGGAGATGTTCCTGGAGGACCTCGCGGACTACAACGTCATCCTGCCGTCCCTGGACGAGCCCTTCGAACTCGAGATCTGATCATGGACGACATAGACAGGTTCCTCGAGGAGGACATCGGCTCCGGGGACGTCACGACGCAGCTGTTCGTCCCGGATACGGACGGGCATGCCGTGATCACCTGCGAGGACGATGCGGTCGTGGCTGGACTGTCCGAGGCGGAGGAGGTGTTCTCCAGGCTCGGCGTAAGTGCCAGAAGGACCGTGGAGGACGGTACCCGCGTACGCCCCGGGACCAAGGTCATGGAGATCGACGGTCCGCTGCGCGGCATGACCACCGCGGAGAGGACGGCGCTCAACATCATGATGAGGATGAGCGGCATCGCCACCATGGTGAACGATGCCACCGTTTTATGCAGAAAAATCTCGCCCGCCGTGGTCATCTCCGGTACGAGGAAGACCACCCCCGGATTCAGGAGCTTCGAGAAGAAGGCCATCGCCCTGGGCGGAGGCGAACCCCACAGATTCGGACTCTACGACATGATCCTGGTGAAGGACAACCACATCGCCGCCGCCGGAGGTCTGAGGAACATCATGGAGAGGATCCGCGGACTCGATACCGATATCAAGGTCGAGGTGGAGGTCGAGAACGCTGAGGATGCTAGGGATGCGGCGCTGAACGGTGCGGACATCATCATGCTCGACAACCGCAGTCCGGAGGAGGCGAAGGAACTGTACGCGCTCATCAAATCCTGCAACCCATCCGCGGTCGTGGAGGTATCCGGCAGGGTGACCATGGACAACGTCGCCGAATACGCGGGATGCGCAGACCGCATCTCAATGGGCTGCATAACCCATTCCGTGACCGCGATACACTTCTCGATGTCCGTGGAATAACGCATATCACGTTACGATATCATATCGAAGGACCCCCGCGCCCCACCGCATGAGATGCGCGTATGAAATCGTCAGGATCGAAGGGTGCAGAATGGGAACGAGTGGGCCCGGCCGGGATTGAACCGGCGACCTTCGCCTTGTAAGGGCGACGTCATAACCACTAGACCACGAGCCCGATGGATGTACATCGGCACTTTGTTAATAAATGTGTCCCTTCCGCCGATACAATACATGTATCGCGGATAGCCTGCCGCAAGTAAAACGATTATATAACTTGCTGATGTAATAAAAGAAGAGATTCAAATGTTGGAGATTGACTGTTCCAGAGGAGAGGGCGGGGGCCAGGCCGTGAGGACTTCCGTGGCCATGGCGGCCATCACGGGGAAGGCCACGCATCTTACCCGCATCCGCGAGAACAGACCCACGCAGGGACTCTCCAAACAGCATTGTACCGCCGTCAACGCCGTATCGCAGATGACGGGGGTCACCATCATCGGCAACTCCCTCGGTTCGCAGGACCTCACCATCCTTCCCGGCGACGAGAAGGAGTACGACATCGTCATGGACGTCGGCAGCGCAGGGAGCGTCACGCTCGTACTGCAGGCGATGATGCTCGCATCCAAGAACCACGACAGACGCGTACGCATGGACATCATGGGCGGTACGAACGTCATGTGGGCCCCTCCGATCGATTCCTACAGGCACGTGCTCTTCCCGCTGATGAGGAGGATGGGCATCGAGGCGGACCTGGAGATCGTCCAGAGAGGATTGTATCCGGAGGGCGGGGGACGCGTGATCCTCAACATGGACCCGATCGACAACATCAAACCGCTGTCCATCGAAGGTATGGGCGACCTAAAGAAGGTCAGAGGGACCTGTTTCGTTCAGAACCTGCCCGGGTGGATCGTGGACCAGATGATCGAGGGCTGCATGTCCGCCATGGGAGACATAGACGTGGACCTGGAGATCGAGAGGATCGACGAAGGGATCTCCAGAGGAGCGGGCATGACGCTCGCCGCCGAATACGAGAACGGTATGATCGGCAGCAACGTCCTCACGTCCAAGAGCCACCCCGCGAAACAGGCGGGTATCGACGTTGCCAACGACCTCCTCAAGATCATGGAATCCGGTTCCACCATGGACGTCCACACCGCCGACCAGCTCCTCCCGTACATGGCGATGGCGGACGGGGACAGTGCGTTCAGCGTATCGCGCATCAGCAGACACCTCCTCAGTCAGATGGATACCTTGGAGACCTTCTTGGATGTCAAGTTCGGTGTCGAACGCCGCGACGACCTCTACCATATCAGCGTGACCCCGGGCGGTAGCGCATGATCCCTTTCGTGCACGTCAACTGTGCGATGAGCGCCGACGGGAAGATCGCCGGTCCGGAGCGGAGACAGGTCCGCATATCCTCCAAGGAGGACAAGGACAGGGTCAAAGGACTCCGCATGAAGTATGATGCCATATTGGTGGGTGTCGGTACCGTCGTGTCCGACGATCCACATCTCACCGTCAAGGGCCGCACGTACGACGAGAATCAGATACGCGTGGTCGTGGACCCGCACCTCAGGATACCCAGGGACGCCGCCGTACTGGACGATCGTGCGCCCACCGTCATCGCGGCATCCGACGATGCGGAAGGGGACGTGGAAGGCGCCGAGGTGATCCGTTGCGGCAGACCGTTCGGCCTGCGCACCATGCTGGAGAAACTCTGGAACATGGGCATCAGAAGCATACTGGTGGAAGGCGGGGGCGAGACGATAGCATCGTTCTTCAGAGAGGACCTCGTCGACGAGTACACGGTGTTCGTCGGCAGCATGATAATCGGCGGAAGGACGTCGCCCACACCTTCGGACGGCGACGGCTGGGTCGTACCTGATGGCAGGAAGCTGGCACTGACGGGGTCCGAGATCCTCGGCGACGGAGTGCTCATCTCCTACAGAAAGGCATGATCATTCCGGTTCGAAGGTCATGCGGATGTAGTTGTTCTTGATACCGAAGATCTCGCTGTCGGTGATCACGTAGTTCCTGGAGAGCTTTCCGCGCAGTATGGTCACCATGTATCCGGACACAAAGGACGCCATGACCTCGGCGGACAGCTGGGTCAGATCCACGGTGTCCCTGAAGAGCACCGTTATCGGATCCTTGCTGTAGAAGGACAGTTCGCCGAGCCTGAACTCCATGAACCTGTCGCGGGCTATCTCGAACATGAAGTTCACGTTGCGCGCCTTGATCTCCGGCAGGATGTGTTTGGCTATGTCGCATCCGATGGTGAACATCAGCGGGGAGATGTCCATGCCCACACCGTCGAAGGTGAGTATGATCGATCTCAATATCAGATTGCTGGCACTTCCGGGTTTCTCCGCGATCCCGCTCAGTATCTCCGAGGATAGGTCCAAGGCCCTGCGGTCCGGACGCTTGGAATTCACCAGGGGATCCGAGAGGAGGGTGTACACCTTGCTCCGGGCATCGCCCTCCCTCACTATGCTGGCGATCAGTCCGTCCCTCTCCAGCTTGTTGAGGTACTCCGACAGCGTGGAACGGGACCTCCCGATTATGTACGACAGATCCGTGGGGGTGAAATCCCCGTCCTGGAGGGCATGTAGGATCCTCCTCTCCACACCGCTGGTGACCTTCACGACACCGTCCGCGGCCGCATAGAGCTCATAATCGCCGGGTTTGGATTCCCTGAGCATGTGTTTACCACCGTTGCGATAGTATAGATACTTTCACGGGAGAACACCATCGCTTTATCGTTGTTCGGCTATACGCCGGACATGGAGAGGATCCTCTACTTCAAATGCCAATCCGGGATCAGCGGAGACATGGCGGTCGCATCCATGATAGACCTCGGTGCGGACAAGGAAGGTCTGCTCAGGGTGCTGGACAGCATACCGGCCGACGGATTCTCCGTCAGGATCTCCACCGTCAAGAGGTCCATGGTGGACGTCTGCGATTTCGACGTCATACTGGACGAGGACAATCACGACCACGATCCGGAATACCTCTACGGGGAGACATGGAAGGAGGAGACGCATGGGCACGGCCACCGCAACCTCTCCGATGTCATGGACATAATATCGGGAACCGATATGACCGACAGTGCCAGACGCATCGCGGAACGCATATTCTCGATAATAGCGGAAGCGGAGTCCAAGGTGCACGGGGTGCCGGTGGAGGAGGTGCACTTCCACGAGGTAGGGGCCATCGATTCCATCGTGGACGTCATAGCGCTGGCATATTGCGTGGACGACCTCTCCCCGAACGGCATCTGCTTCTCGCCGCTGTACGAGGGGACGGGGACGGTGAGGTGCCAGCACGGGGTCCTGCCGGTACCAGTGCCCGCCGTTCTGGAAATCGCATCGAAGTACGGGATACCCCTGATCCGCGGCGAATGTCAGGGAGAGTTCGTCACACCCACGGGAATCGCCTTCGCGGCCGCAGTCAGGAACATCGAGGTACCGGACAGGATCATCGTCAGGGGCACCGGTTACGGTGCGGGCAAGAGGATCACCGAGAGACCTGGATTCGTCACGGCGATGATGGTGGACACGTACCGTACCGTCGCGTGCGAACTGACGGACGACGTCCCGCAGGCATAAAAGAAATAATAATCCGGTCCGATACGACCTTCAGTGCTAACATGAAGGTAAGGACGGAGAACGGAAAGAAGGACATACGTGCGGTATGGTTCGAGAACGGAAAGGTCGTGATGATCGACCAGAGGAGATTGCCTCACGAACTCGTCTTCGTCTCCTTTGACAGATACGAGGATGTGGCCGAGAGCATAAGGAACATGACCACCAGGGGCGCACCCTCCATCGGGGCCACCGCGGCATACGGCATGTGCCTCGCCGCACTCTCCGGTTGCGATCTGATCAAAGCGGCGAAGGACATCAAGGCCGCGAGACCGACCGCCAACGACCTGTTCTATGCGGTGGACCACATGACAAAGAGGCTCTCTGAAGGGGCCGATCCCGTGGAGGCCGCCGACGCATACGCACAGTCCATGGTGGACAAATGCATCGCCATCGGCGAATACGGCGGAGAGCTCATCAAGGACGGATACAAGGTCATGACGCACTGCAATGCGGGCGCGCTCGCCACCGTGGATGTGGGCACCGCACTCGCCCCCATGAGAAAGGCCAAGGCGGACGGCAAGAGGTTCTTCGTCTATGCGTCGGAGACCCGTCCCCGTCTCCAGGGCATGCAGCTCACCGCGTGGGAGCTCAATCAGGAAGGGATAGACCATGCGATCATCCCGGACGGATCGTCCGGACATTTCATCAGGGAAGGCGTGGACATGATCATCGTCGGTGCGGACAGGATCGCCGCCAACGGCGACTTCGCCAACAAGATAGGTACGTTCGAGAAGGCCGTGCTGGCCAAGGAGTTCGGCGTTCCGTTCTACGTGGCGGCACCCATCTCCACCTTCGATTTCGACACCGCCACCGGCGAGGACATCGTAATAGAGAACAGATCGGAAGAGGAGGTGACGCTGGTCGGGGATGTTCGCATAGCGCCCGTCGGTTCCCCCGCACTCAACCCGGCGTTCGACATGACGCCCGCAAGGTACGTCACCGGGTTCATCACCGAGAAGGGCATCCTGAGACCGGAAGAGATCTCGAAGGTGAAGGGATGAACGAGGATTACGCGAGAGGGCAGCTGGTCAGGATCTGTGCCCTGCTGTACGACAGGAAGCTCACCGTATCCGCGGGCGGCAACATGAGCGTCAGGCTGAACGAGAACGAGGTCCTGATAACGCCCAGCGGGAAGAACAAGGGATTCCTCGGTCCGGACGACCTCATAGTGGTGGACATGGACGGCAATGTCATCGACGGAAGGGGCAGACCGTCCATAGAGACGTTCATGCACCTGGCACTGTACAAGGCCAACGCGGACACCAATGCCATAATCCACTGCCACCCGCTGAACTGCATAGCGCTCACCATGAAGAGGAAGATAAGGCCGGACCTGACGCCCGAAGGCGTTCTGCTGTTGGGCGACGTCCCCACGGTGGGATACTTCACGCCCGGATCTCAGGAGCTCGTGGATGCCGTGGCGGCGCATGCTGCATCCAAAGCGATACTCATGGAGAGGCACGGTGCGGTGACCCAGGGGAAGGACCTGATGGAGGCCTACGACCGGATGGAGGAGCTGGAGTTCCAGGCCGAACTGCAGATGCTGGTCGGAAGATGCCGCGGACTCCCGAAGGACGAGGTGGAGAAGCTGAAGGGGATGTGAACATGGCGGTATTGGTGACCAAATGGTTCGGTACGTTCCTCTGCGAGGAGAACAGGATAGTCAGGAAGATACTGTTCCCCAAGGATGCGGAGAAGATCGCGGACAGGCTCGCGGCCATGCAGAGAGGCGGCACCATAGCCGAGGAGGCGGAGGTGTCCGCGGGCACGCAGAAACTCATGGTGTCCGACAGGAGACAGTCCCCTCTCGGGAAACCCACGCTCTTCGATTCCAGTTTCATCAAGGCCGAGGACTTCGGATACGGACAGGACCTGATGCACGATGCGATGATCAGGCTCGGGAAGATCAGGACCTCCGAACCCATCCCCAGGGACAGATCCGCGGTACAGGCGGTCAGGTCGTTGGACGACCTCATCGAGACCTGCAACCTGATGAACGAGAGGCTCCATGAATGGTACGGCCTCCACTTCCCGGAACTGGCGGATTACGCACAGGACAGGAGGTATGCGGAACTGATCGCCAAGTACGGCGAGAGGGACGGCATCATCGAGGAACTGGGTCTTGACATAGAATCGATCGGGTCCGAGCTGGAGGACGACGACATGAGGTCCATCATGGACCTTGCGGACCAGCTCTGCATGATATACGACAACAGGGAGCGCACCGAGGAGTACATCTCCGGGATCATCGGTTCCAGCTGTCCCAACATGTGCGCCCTCATCGGCGGCCCCCTGACCGCCAGACTGATCTCCCTCGCGGGAGGCTTGGAGAGGCTGGCCTCGCTGCCTTCGTCCACCGTGCAGCTCCTGGGGGCCGAGAAGGCGATGTTCAGGCATCTCAAATCCGGGAAGAAGCCGCCAAAGCACGGGATCATCTACCAGCACCCGGACGTCCACCGCGCACCGTACTGGCAGCGCGGCAACATAGCCAGAGCCCTCGCGTGCAAGATATCCATAGCCGCCAAGGTGGACCAGTATCATGGGGAATTCATCGGGGATCAACTGACCCAGCAGTTCACCGCCAGGGTGGAGGACATCAAACGCAGGTACCCGGACCCTCCGAAGAGGCCCCAGAAGCCCAAGAACTCCAACAGGAGAGGGAAGAAAGGGAACGGAAGGGGGGACGCCAGGCCCAGGTCCAGATGAAGGGGGCGACAAACCCTTTATTAATATTGAGAGGGATAGAGGAGCTACAAGATGCATGCGGTTGACTGAAATGCCGTAAGACGGAAACATCGACCAACCATGCAAAATAACCCGAAGGAGAATGAAATATGGCAGATTGGGAGATGAAGGAGATCAGGGAGCTCAAGATCGGAAGGTACGTCAACATCGACGGCGAGCCCTGTAAGATCATTTCTATCAGCACGTCCAAGCCCGGAAAGCACGGATCCGCAAAGGCGAACATCGACGCAGCGAGCATTTTCACCGGTGCGAAGAAGTCCCTCGTCGGACCCGTCAGCACCAAGGTCCAGGTCCCTCTGATCGACAAGAGGAAGGCCCAGGTCCTTTCCGTCCAGGGAGACGAAGTACAGATCATGGATCTCGAGACCTACGAGAACATCACCATGGCGATCAACGAGGACCACGAGTGCTCCCTCGATCCCGGTGCAGAGATCATGTACATCGTCGCGATGGACAGATACAAACTGATGTGAGGCAGGCATAACATGCCAAACGGGATCTCATTCGCGGACGCGGAGTCCGACTACAACGACGCGGACATCTGCATCTACGGGATCCCGTACGACCATACATCTTGTTTCAGGGCAGGCGCGCGCGAAGGGCCTTCGGCCATCCGCCGTTGCTCTTACAATTTTGAAAGGACACACTTCGAGCACGGGAGACTCCCCGAGCTCGCGGTATACGATTACGGGGACTGCGACGATTTCATCCTCCCCGAGGACATGATCGACGAGGTCAAATTCGCCATGTCCCCCGCGGTCAACGACGGGAAGTTCACGATCGCGATAGGCGGGGAGCATTCCATCAACATACCCATCATCCAGCTGTTCGAGGAGAAGAGCATAGCGATGATCTCCATCGATGCGCATCTGGACGGAAGGGACGAGTATATGGGCTCCCGCAACAGCCACGCCTGCATCACCAGGCGCGCCGCGGACCATCTCGGTATCGACAACGTATATGCACTCGGCATGAGGTCTATCTCCGAGGAGGAATTGGATGCGGACGAGGTGATCCCGTACATCAGCGCGTACGACATCCACGAGAGAGGGATGGAATGGGCCGTGCGCAAGGCCCTGGATTCGGTCAAGGCCGACAAGGTGTACCTTACCGTGGACATAGACGGTATCGATCCCGCGTTCGCGCCCGGTACCGGTACCCCGGAACCGTTCGGACTCCACCCCTACGACGTGAAGAAGACCATCAACATGATCGGCGACAGGCTCGTGGGATTCGACGTATGCGAGGTATGTCCTCCCGCGGACCCCACCGGATCCACGCCCGTACTCGCCGCCAGACTCATAAAGGAGGTCATGGCGGTGTACGCGAAGAACATGAAGTGCTGAACGGCACTTCCCGATTCTTGAAAAATCATAAGAAGGCGGCCGAAGCCGCCGGTGATGTTTCTCAGAGACCTTCCATATAGTCGCTGGCGACCTTCTCGAACTGTGCGCCGCGCTCCTTGGAGAGGTTCTCGTCCTTCGACTCGGAGTATATCCTGAAGATGGGTTCCGTTCCGGACGGCCTCAGGAGCACCCATCCGCCGTCGTCGAAGAGGATCTTCAGACCGTCGGTGGTGTCCACCCTGTTGCCCTCGGAGAACGTCTCCTTCATGTATTCGATGAGATCGGATTTCCTGTTGTTGGGACATTCGATCTTCCTCTTGTCGACATAGTATACGGGAAGGGCCTCCAGCTGATCGATCAGAGGTCCGTATTTGACGATGCCTTCGATGACCTTGGCGATCGTCATGGCACCGTCCCTGCAGAACTGGTGATCGGCGAAGATGAGACCGCCGTTCTCCTCCCCTCCGAACGGGGAGCCTTCCTTCATCATACGCCTCGCAACGATGGGGGATCCGACCGCAGTGTAGATGACCGAACCGCCGGCCTCCTTCACGACCTCCTCCACCAGGGAAGAGGAGCTCACGGGAGTGACCACGGTGCAGTTCCCGCCGAGGTTGGACACGATGGTCTTGGACACTATGGCGAGACTCTTGTCGCCGGGCATGTACACGCCCTTCTTACCCTTGCGTGCCACGAACACGGCACGGTCGGCGTCCCCGTCGTGGGCGACACCGAGATCCGCCTTGACGGAACCGGTGAGGGAGATGAGGTCCCTCAGATTGTCCTCTGTAGGTTCGCTGGGATGTCCCGGGAACTCTCCCTGGGGGTCCGCATTGATCGTGATGGCCCTGACACCGAGCTTCTTCATGAGAAGGGGCGTGGTCCTGTACGCGGCACCGTTGGCACAGTCCACGACCGCGGTGAGGTTCGCCTTCCTGATGGCCTCCACATCCACGTGGGAGATGACGGCGTCGATGTACTCCTCGCCTGCGGCCCCGTACGCCTCGATAGTACCGATGTCGTTCCAGGGGCGGCATTCCACGTTGCCGGAGTAGATTATCTCGATCTTCTCCTCCTTCTCGCGGGGCATCTCGGTACCGTCGAAATCGATGCACTTGATACCGTTGAACTTGGGAGGATTGTGGGATGCCGTGATCATCACACCTCCGACGATGTCGTCGTTGGTCTTGACGTGGTACTGTATCGCGGGGGTCGGAACGATCCCGAGATCGCGCACGTCGCATCCGACGGCCATCAGTCCCGCGCATACCGCGGATTTGATCATGTCGCCGGACACACGGGTATCCGTGGCTATGGCCACCTTCCCTCCGAAGAACTTTCCGATCGCCTTTCCCATCTGGAGTGCCAGGTCGGTGTTCATGTCCTCGTTGACGACACCTCTGACCCCATTTGTTCCGAACATCCTCTGGACCATGTGAAGAGTCTCCTGTGCGGCACCGCACACATGGGTGCGGGACCGCCTGAATCTGGCATCCCATACGTGTGTAGGTATTAAAACAGTACCGGGTCGCCGTATCAGATGGAGTTGGGTCTGATGTCCCTTATGGTCTTGCCGAAGTTGATCAGGTGATCGGCCACCCTCTCCGTATCGGATGCCAGCGAGAGGTATTTCGCACCCACATCCAATGTACAGATACCGTCGTTGAGCCTCGATATATGGTTGGCGGACATCTCGTCCGTGGTGACGTCGATCCTCTCCTCGATGTCGTAGGCCTCTTCGAGGGACTTCTCGTCGCACTCGCTGTACGCCACCAGCACCTTCTCGTAGAGAGCCTCCACGAGGGACTCCACATTGCACATCTCCGCCTTCGCCACATCCGAGAAGCCCTCGTTGGTGGACTTCATCTTCTCCGCGTATTCGACGATGTTCTCCGCATAGTCGCCTATGCGCTCCAGGTCGGTCACCGACTTGTATGCCGTGGATATGTAGGCGTAGTCGTCCGCATTGAGCGGGAGGTTGGACAGCTTCACAAGATAACGCGCCACCTCCTTGTTGAGGAAGTTGAGCTGATCTTCGTTGGCCCTGAACTTCTCCAGACCTTCGAAGTTGAGCGTCTGGATCATGTCGTATGATGCCCTGAAGTTGTCCATCGCGATGCGGGACATGTTGATGATCTCGTTCTTGACCTGTTCGACCGCGATGGCGGGGGTCCTGAGCATGTAGTCGTTCACGTACACCAGGTGGGGAGTGTCGTCGTCCACCGGTGTCTCGACCACCTTGTCGGGAAGGATGGACACCACCAGTTTCACCAAGGCATTGGTCAGCGGCAGCATGATCAGCACGGTGGTGACGTTGAAGAACGTGTGGAACATAGCGAGCTGGGTCTCCGCGACGCCGGGGAAGATGAATGCGAATATCTTGCCGTACGAGAGGTCGAAGATACCCAGTATCATGCCGGCCACGACGAAGATTATAACACCGAACA
>JBJEZZ010000009.1:0-22410 GCA_051887655.1 Candidatus Methanomethylophilaceae archaeon
ATACCATCTGAGATTGTTACCTTCGTTCTTCTTGACAACGTGATGGAAGGTGGTGATCTTGTATGCCTTGCATGAACCTATGAAAAATGCACAACCCTCGAATGTGAAATGACAGACATCCTTTGGATCCATCGATTTCAACACGGAACGTATGCCGAGCATATCATCCTTTATGAAGTGCCGTATGCCATTCGATAGGCTCAGAGAACAATAATGTGAATCTACACGGTATCCTGCATCCTTTGCGATCTCCTCGAGCGTATCCGCATACCCGCCGATACCGGATTTTGATTTCTCATCCTCTCTGGGAGTGCGGATAAAATGGATCGCTTTGCTATCTTTCCTCTCGGTACCTTCACCTGCGCACATAAACTCCCCTCACTAGATTGGCAATAATTTTTTCATGAAAGCCGGCAGCATCCCTCTTAACAGGGAAAGCTCCTCTTTGTCATATAATATCCTGAAGGATATTGCGACCAATAACAGAAACATTGGCAGGAACAGCAGCAATAACGAGATCAACCCTGTCGGTGTATAGAAGAAAGAACGCACGACTGCGAATAATGCAGAAGATATCACGAATATCAACATGATCGATATGAAGGATGGTACAAAGAAACCATCACGTTTGCCGATGATCCTGGCATTGAAAGGCATATAGTATAGGACATTGCGTATGAACATGGAAATGAGCCAGGCTATGGCTATCGCCAAAAGTCCCCAATCTGTCAGACATACCAATACTACTGCCAAAATGATATTCAGTACACCGATGGCCAATGTGATTATAGATACGGACCTGAGTTTAAGAACCAAGGTCTGGATCGGGTCCAACACCGTCAACGCTCCGAAGATAGGCATGAATGCGAACATCAACCAAACGATGTCGTTCAATTCCTCCGATTCCATGTGGACCCAGACATTCATGATTTCGGGGAAGAAAATACAAAGGTATGCGATAGGGATGGCGATGAGCGCCCCGATGAATTTCACCCCGACCTTTGCATATCTGGCAAGATCGTCCATACGTTCGTTTACGTACTCGTGATAGAACAGTGGGGAATAAAGACTGCCGAGAGCATAAGATACGGTGAATATCATCGACACCATCGAAACGATCAAAGAGAAATATCCTTCCAATACTTCCCCCAACAACAGATTGGTCATTATCAGGGAAGCCTGGATGAACATCAGAGAGCCGACCTTTGACACGATCCCCCAAACACTCAGACCCAGAATGTCGTGGCGCAGCTCCTTATCGTAATATGAGGCGGAGATGCTTATCTCAGGGAAAGATTTGCGTGAGAACACTACTGCAAGGATCAGATACGATACTGCCGCTCCCAGATATGATATCCCCACAAGGGACAGGTCCGGTACCCTCCCCTGGAACATCATCATCACCAACGCCACCTGGGCGACCAAATAGAACACCCTCAGGATGTTGACCGAATAGAGATTGTTCTTCGCCGCTTCCACATAGATGAAGAAGGTACCAAGCGTGAAGATCAGCATCGCCCACATAACGCCGATGAACATCACACGGACTTCGAAATCGTAAACACTGGATGTGTTGAAGAAAAGGGGGGAGAGATATCCCACCAACGCCATGATGGGCGCCATGATCAACACCACCCCAATCATTGTGAACATGGCCGTGTTGTACACACGATTTATCTCATCCTTGTCACCGCTTTGCAGAGCCACCACAACATAACGGTTGACCGATCCGCAGACGGAGTCGCTGATTATCAGAGCATATGCGGACAATGATGTTGCCAATGGTATCATCGCATACGCGGCAACACCCAACTCGTTGAGATAATACGGCACCATCATGAAACCTATCAGGGCGGATACCACCATGTACAGAACGTCCGTTATCAGATTGAGAAAGGATCTGCTGTAAAACTCCTCTTCCGAATCCTTTGCGCCCATGATACGCACCTGTACAATACCTCATCCAACCCACAGTATAAAACTACTAAGGAAAACAGAAACAATATGTTGGATTAGCCAGGGGGCTGCAAAATCCACAATAGGACAATGTAAGGAAACGACCTCTCCGAACAGCCACAATCTGGAACTCACATACTGCTACAGATGTAGTGTATCACACCCCTGCTGTCATCACGCAATATGAAGAGAACCTAGAAACTGAAAAGAGAGATCGCCAACTTTCTTTCGATGATATACGCCCCATCAGGAACAGGTTCCATAAAAGGAGGTCACGAACGAAAGGATCCTTGAAACCTGTGAAAACAGCACAGGAATGTACATCAGAAAAATCGATATGATGTTGAAGGGCAACAACGTGCGTGGACTTTGAAAGAAGGTTTGTGGCGCACGAAGGCGCCGATATCTGGATCTGCCCTCATTCCTCCATCTTGGACATGTTGTTCCAGGTGATGATGGCCCTCTGTATCGCGGTCACGTTACCCATGACGGCGAAGTAGATCACCATGATCTCCATCCACGAGATGGACCAATCCATGATCTGTATCGTGCCGAGACCGATCATGCACATCACAAACTGTATCACCGGGAACACGGTGGAGAGCACCACACGGTCCGCACGTCCCAGAAGTCCCGCGTAGAGCCTGGGGGCACCCACGGCCTGCGCCTGCGTACCCATGTACGACGTCAGGAGCACACCGACCAGTGCCAGCAATCCGATGTAGATGTTGCACCAGGCGCTTATCGCCACACCTCCGATCATGAAGAGGTCGGCATACCTGTCGAAGACATGATCCAGATAATCGCCCTTCTTGGATGCCTTCCCGGAGAGTTTGGCGATCTTCCCGTCGAGCGCATCGAAGTATCCGGACAGGATGACCACGGCCGCACCGGCCAACAACAGCCAGTGATTGTCATGGCTCAGATACATCAGCACACCGGAGACAAATGCCGTGATCAATCCCAGCCAGGATATCGTGTTGGGATTCACGTTGATCAGCTTCTTCGCCACGGGTGTGAGAAGGAAATCCACCCTTGCCCTCTGAGTGTCTAGAACCATTTGTCCATCTCCTCGGCCCAGGATATGTCCTCGGGCATATGCCCGATGGTTTCTCCTTTCATAATATCTTCTACCGCGTCCGCGACGGCATCCGCATCCGCGGATGTGGTGTCTATGACGAATGTCGGAATCCCGGAATCCACCGATTCGAACAGTATCACATCCAACACCTCCGCCTGAACGTTCTCGCGGACCTTCGCATCGTCGTATCCGCGCCTGCGGAGACGTTCGGCCATCACGTCGGGATGGCAGCGCAGCACGATGGCGGAATCCGCATCCATGAAATGTGCCAGATGTCCTTCGAATATGACGCCGTCCATCCCGGACAGGGAATCGTTCAGACGTTCCACGTCCACATCGTACGTGTCGCGTTCCGCGTCGTACTCCTCGCGGAGACCGTTGTCCCTGATGTACGCTGTCATATCCAACACGTCGTACCCGCGTTCCCTCAGCCTCGCGGCCACGGTGGTCTTCCCGGTACCGGGGGTACCGGTCAGTGCGATACGGCTCATATCCGCCTCATGTACGGATCGACACGTTCCAGCACCATGTCCATGGTGGGCATGGCCGTCAACGCACCGATCTCCTCCACCACGAACGATGCCACCGCCGATGCTATGAGCAGGGATTCGCGTACATCGTATCCGTTGTACAGCCCCGCGTAGTATCCGGCACGGAACGAATCCCCCGCACCGGTCGCATCCGCGACGCGCTCCGCCTTCACCGCAGGTATATGGTATCTCTCACCGTCGATGACCGCCTCGGTACCGTCCGCACCGCACGTACATACGACCAGGGGTTTGTCGATGTCGTCGATGGAACCGACACCCAGATACCTGAGGATGGATTCGAATTCGAAATTGTTCCCGAACAGGGAGTCCGTGTACGTCAACGCCTCCTTCAGCAGTTCGGGGGTCCAGATCCTGTGGATCTCCTGCGCCGGGTCCAGACCGACCGAGGCGGATAGTCCGCTCATGCAGTCTATGTGGAACCTCGGTTCGCCGGTGATGAAATGCACGTACTTCGATCTGGACGCGTTCTTCAGCATGGGTATCCCCAACTTGGAGGCGCACCCGTGCGGGCCCTGATAGAACAGCACCTTCTGCACCATATCGGAATCGTTCACAACCGTCGCCTGCGACGTGTCGTAACCGTCCACCTCGATCAGTTCGTCGACGATGCAACCCGAGGATGCGATCTGATCGCGGAACTTCGCCGGGAAGTCGGTGCCCACGAAAGCGCACAGTGCCGTGGGCACACCCAATCCCGCCGCGTGCACGGCGATGTTGGGTCCGGTGCCGCCGAGGAGGGTGGTCTTCTCGATGACATCCTCTGTGGTGTTGTCCCTGGGGAAGCGGTCCACCTTCACGATCTGATCGATGGCCACATGCCCGTACACCGTCAGGAACGGATCCATATCAGGTTCCTTCCTGCCATCCGGTGATGTATGAACGCTGCTCGTCGGTGAGCTCGTCTATGGTCACGTCCATGGATGCGAGCTTCGTGCGTGCGATGTCCACGTCGATGGAATCGGGCTGCGTGTACACCCTGTTCTCCATATCCCCGAAGTTGGAGACGAGATATTCCAGACTGAGCGCCTGTACGGCGAAGCTCATGTCCATGATCTCGGCGGGATGGCCCTGTCCCGCGGCGAGGTTCATCAGTCTTCCGTCGGAGATGAGACATACCCTGCGCCCGTCGTCGAACTCGTACTCGTCCACGAACTCCCTGACGCGGCGTACTTTCTTCGCCATGGATTCGAGGGCGGGCTTGCTGATCTCGTTGTCGAAATGACCCACGTTACCCATGATGCATCCGGACTTCATCACCTTCAGGTGCTCCGCCCTGACGATGTCCTTGCATCCGGTGACCGTGATCAGAATGTCCGCATCCTTCACGGCATCGATCATCCTCATGACGCGGAAACCGTCCATCTTGGCCTCTATGGCCTTGATAGGGTCGACCTCCGTCACCGTCACGTTGGCACCGAGCCCTTTGGCCCTCATGGCCACACCGCGGCCGCACCAACCGTATCCTGCAACGACGAGGTTCTTCCCGCTCACCATGAGATTGGTGGCGTTCATCCACCCGTCGAAGGTGGACTGTCCGGTACCGTAACGGTTGTCGAACAGGAACTTCATCTTGGAATCGTTCACCGCCATCACGGGGAACTTCAACACGCCATCGTTGGCCATGGCCTTCAGACGGATGACACCTGTGGTGGTCTCCTCGTTGGCACCCTTTATCCCGGGGAGCATGTCCTTCCTGGACGTGTGCAGCATCGTGATGAGGTCCGCACCGTCGTCGATGATGAAGTCCGGGCCCATGTCCAGCACCTTGTTGAGGTTGTCGTAGTACTCCTCCGAGGTCTCGCCCTTCTTCGCGAAGACCTGCAGCCCGTAGTTCTCCCTCAGTGCCAGCGCGACGGAATCGTCGGTGGACAGCGGGTTGCACGATGCCAGCCTGACCTCCGCACCCGCCTCCTGTATCGCCACGGCGAGGATACCGGTCTTGGCCTCCACGTGAAGTGCCATACCGACCTTCAATCCCTTGAAGGGCTGTTCCTTCCTGAAGCGCTCCCTTATGGCGGAGAGGACGGGCATGTGTGCCTCCGCCCAACTCAGTCTGAGCGTTCCCTTCTCCAAGAGCTCGGTGTCGACCATCCTCAGGCCTCCCTGTGAAGCGTATCGCATATGCAGTCGATTAGATCCATGCGACACTTCTTGTTGTCATATGATTTTATTATTTCGTCCACCTCGGAATCCTTCCCTCTCAATTCCCTCACGAAATCGGATATGTTCTCCAATGCGCGGGTCATCTCGTCGCATATGGACACCGTGGCGGATCTGGACGTCCTGGAGAGAGGGTTGAGGTCTATGGAGATGACTACCTTCCCCATGCCCACCAATGCCTGTGCGCGGTCGCCGTCCTCTATAGGCACCACGATGACGTCGCAGTCGAAGATGCCTTCCTTGGTACAGAGCGCACGTGCATGGGACAGCCCCGGGATCCTCTCGTCCGGATCGCGGCCGAGGACATGCTTCGCACCTTTGGATTCCATGTACGAGATGAGGAGCTCCATCCTCTCCTCGGTGCGGTGGAATATGTTGACCTCCATCTTGGCCGGTACGGCCTCCGCAAGAGCTATCAGATTCTCCGCATCCAATGCGGCGGCGTTCCCGTTCACGCATACGACCGGGTTCCTCGCCTTCAGCAGGAACGCCGCGGCGGCCCTCTCCGCTTCCAGGGACGGGGGCAGAGTGGTCTCCCCCATCAGGTAGTCGTATGCTTCCCCTCTGCCGTGGGAGATCAGACCGGTGGGGTTGACGAGACCCTTCTCCACTGCATCGGCCAACCTCTCCCTGGTCATCAGCGATCTGTACCTGGGATGGTCCTTCGGAATATCCATGGTGCATCGTACCGCAACATATACTATAACGATTTGCGACCCGGAGAAAAGGACACGGACACCCGCATCCCGCGGCGCACGGCCTCATACGATGGACATTCGGGGTCTTCCCGAAAGGGACGGATGTGGGATCGTTCCGCGAACCGTTGCGGCCCCGTACAGACACCAACCGCTAATTACATGAATGCGATATGCCCAAACATCATGCCACATATCCGTATTGTGCTAGTAGGTCCCAAGTTCGAGGGGAACATAGGTGCGGTCTGCAGATCCATGACCAACTTCGGTCTCGACGATCTGGTGCTTGTGAATCCCTGCTCCATAGGTATCGAAGCCTACAGGAGGGCGAAGCACGGTTCGGATATCCTGGACAATGCCAGAGTCGTGGACACGATACGTGAAGCGATAGATGATTGTACCATCGTGGCGGGAACGTCCGGTGTGACCACGTGCGGGGACAAGAACTTCAACCGCGTTCCGCTCCCCGCCAGGGAGTTCGCGTCCAGGGTGAAGGATTTCGAAGGGAACATAGCCATACTCTTCGGAAGGGAGGATGTGGGATTGGTACAGAACGAACTGGAGAAGTGCGACGTGCTGGTGTCCGTACCCACGGACGAGAGGTATCCCATCCTCAACCTTTCCCATGCGGCCACCATCGTCATGTACGAACTGTTCGGCGGGGAACTCCACGAACCCATCCCCGCATCCGTCGAGGATAAGGAAAGGATGTTCGACATGTTCGAACAGCTGATGGAGGCCGGGGACTACCCGGAACAGAGAAGGAAGGACACGGCCGTGATGTTCAGGAGGATCCTCGGCCGTGCGGTGCTGTCCAACAACGAGTTCAGGGTCCTGATGGGTGTGTTCAACGATGCCGTGAAGACCATCCACAACAAGAGAAGACCCTTATGAGATGCGGTTGCGCGTGTATTCCCTGACCGCATTCCTGATCGCGTCGTCGATGGATACCGAATCGCCGTCCCTGACCAGCTCCTCCAATCTGACCATGTTGCCCCTGGGCAGGTCCACGGTGACCTTCTGGATGTTCTCCGGTGAGTAGTACTTCCCCAGGAACTCGTCCAGAGCGGAGACCACGACCTCCGTCATGGTATCGAATTTGCCCTTGTCTATGAGATCCTGTATCAGAAGCAGCTGTTCCTTCGTGATACGGACGGTCACTCTCTCGCTGGCGGTCATCTCAACTGTCCGACGAATGTCTACAGGGGATATATTGATAGTGGCACAGGACCCGGCATATCGAGTGCGATCGTTTCGGGAATCTGCGTACGCGACATCATGTCATACCGATGATGGATGATGAAAAATTGGGAAAAAGTTTTGATTGCCTGATCAACCGTGAAGGTTCATCCGAACAGTGCGCTGAGACCGGCTGCTGCCTCTTCCTCGGAGACAGTCTCCTCCTCGGGCTCCTCTGCTGCTGCAGGGGCGTCCGCGGCGGCTGCGGCGGGAGCGGCTGCTGCTGCGGGAGCGGCGGCCATGACGGATGCGGATGCGATGGCATCGGCGATGTCGACTCCCTCGAGGGATGCGGTCAGTGCCTTGATCTTGGCTGCGTCAGCCTCTACGCCGGCTGCAGAGAGGATGGCTGCGATAGCGTCCTCGGTGATGTCCTTGCCAGCTGCGTAAAGGACCATTGCGCTGTAGATATACTCCATTGTATTCAACTCCTATTTTATCCGAAAAGTGCGGAGAGACCAGCTGCGGCTTCTTCCTCGCTGACCTCTTCTTCCTCGGGCTCCTCTTCCGCTGCGGGCTCAGCTGCAGGCGCTGCAGCAACGGGTGCCACTGCTGCCGCGGCGCTCAGCCTGGCAGCGATGCTGTCGTTGCTGTATCCAGCTGCTGCTGCGACGGCAAGCATCTGCGCGTCTGCCTTCGCGAGGAGCATGTCTATGTTCTCTTTGGTTGGTATCGCGGCTGAAACGGAAAGGCCGAATGCCTCCCTGAATGCCTTCTGCAGCAGCGGTACGATGGTCTCCTTTGCAGGATAGACGATCGAGACTCCCAGTGCGCGGGCATTGAATGCAGCCGTAGCGAACATGTCTCTGTAGTAATTCTCAGGGATGTCGAGAACGCTCTTGGTGTAGATGGTGCCATCCTCGTAGGCGGCCCTAAGGTCCATTCCCACGATCATGGGCAGGATCTCCAACTTGGGGAGCATTGCCGCGACATTGGCGGGGACGGCTTCGCCTTCCTTGACCAGTGTCGTATCCTTGTTAATTACGATCTTTCCGCCTTCGATCTTGGCGGGAAGACCCAATTTCTGAAGGTCTCCGATGATCGGTCCGGGTCCGAAGGGAGTGGGTCCCCTGTGGACGACGATGTCGAAGGGTGCGATCTCTCCGGGCTTGGCTGCCGCGGGAGTCTTGGTGGACTCGAGTTTCGCGAACAGTTTGAACGGGTTCATTGCCGTGGAAACGATCGCGCACTGTCCGTGGACGGATGCCTTGAGCTCTGCGAGCTCGGGCTTCTGTTCCGCGGCCCTATCGAGAGCGAGGAGCATGAGGTTGTTCTTCGTCATCTTCAGGGTTGCGGTCCCACGGAGTCCGGCCCTCATCGACTGGATCTGCTGACCGCCGATTCCGTGCACGTCGACGACTGCGACGACGGGGCTGTCAATCATCTCCTGGACGAGTTCATCTACCAGATCCTTCTTCCAAGCTGCGACGTGTGCCATGTACGAAACCTCCTCAGATAAGCCTCTCTGACGGGCCCATGGTGGTCTTCACGTAGGCTGAATCGATGTTCATCCTTCCCTTCTCGAGTTTGAGCTCGACACGCTTGAGTATGACCTCAATGTTCTCTGCGAGCTCCTCGGCGGGCATGTTGACCGTACCAACGGGTGCGTGGAAAGTCATCCTGTCTTTCGTCCTCACAGAAACAGTCTTGCGGAGGTTGTCGACCATCGCCGTAGGATCTGCTCCTGGGGGGATGGGCTTCGGCATCTTTCCGCGGGGACCGAGAACGGTACCGAGCTTCTTACCGACGACTGCCATCAAAGGTGCCTCGGCAATGAAATAATCGGTCTTGTTCGCGATCTTCTTGGCCTGTTTCTTGTCGTCCGCGATCGCCTGAAGTTCCTCAGGGGTGATCACGGTGTCGGCAACGCCTTTGGCTTTAAGAGCAAGTTCGCCACCACCAATCACGCAGACGTGAACGTCCTTTCCGCGGCCGTAGGGGAGGATGATGTCATCCGTGATACGGTTCTTGGGTACGGACAGATCGATGTCCTTGAGATTGATGGCCAACTCAACCGTCTCAACAAAATTGCGCTTCTTAGCGTTCGCGTCTTCGACCGCTTTCTGCACAGCCATTACGGTTGACTTCTCTGCCAATACAATTCCTCCTCGTAGTACGAACGGGCTTGTGCCCTCCTACAAGTGAATCGGACTATCGATGTCATCTATATAAAGCTGACTGAGGATCGGAGGCATATCACATTGAAATAGTAACATATACATTACTATTCAATACCATGTATCTCATCGGCAGGGAGGACGAGACGGAGAGACTGTCCGCGCTCGCGGACAATAATAACAGGATATGCGTTAGCGGTAGGGAGGGCGTGGGCAAGACCGCGTTCCTGTACGAGTTCTGCATGACACATGACGGTATCTACTTCTGTACCTCCCCCGGCGGATACCGCAGCAACGTCCGCTCCCTGTCGGAGAGGTTGGGTGTCGGGGACGGACACGGCGATGTCGAAGGCATCCTGAAGGAATATTCCATAAAATCTCCGGATAGGAGGATGGTTGCCATCGACGATGCGCTCCGGATGAAGGAGATCGAGGATCTGGTCCCGCCGGAGAACATCGTGCTGATACTGTGCGACAGGGGTATCAGGGATGCGGACATCGTGTTGGGACCGTTCGGTCTGAGGGAGAGCGGGGCATTCTTCCCGGATTTCATGCCCAGGGAGAAACTGCTCATCCATACGGTCACCGGCGGGGTGCCCGGATACATGACCATGTTCGACCGCGGGATGTCCGTCGCCGGGACCATAGGGTCCCTGTTCTTCTCCAGGAACGGCCGTCTCGTGAACGAACCGGAGAGGCTCCTCAGGAACATGGGCATCAGGGAACCCGACGGATACATCTCCCTCATGGCGGCGATGGCCGAAGGTGCGGACACCCTGAACGCCATGGTCAGGGAATCGGATGACGGCAGCACCGCCGCGGTATCGAGACGTCTGGAAACACTCGTCGGGACGTTCGTGTCCAGGGATGTGCCCGACGGGAAGGTCAGGGCATCGTACCGCATATCCGACGGGATGACGGGATTCTGGATGAGATTCGTCAGACCCCGCATCGGAACGATAATGTCTGGCAGACAGGACATATTCGAGGACGAGGTGGAGGATGCGATGGACGGGTATCTCTCGGAGGTGTTCTCGGGATGCTGTTCCGCCTACATGGAGGAGGGTTACGGGATACGTCCCGGCCCGTGGACACCGATCGACGGCGAGGGAAGGATATTCTCCTGCCGCACGGACGGTGACGAATCGTACTTCATATCATGCACATGGTCCAAACGTCCGGTCGGGCGCGACGGTCTCGATGCCCTGAGATCGTTCGCCGGACGCAAAGCCCCCGGAAGGAAGAGGAATTACGTCATGTTCTCCGCCGGAGGGTTCAAAAGGGACATGGAACAAGTATCCGAGACCGAGGACGTGGACCTGATCCCGTTGGAGGGGATGTTCTGGTGAATAAATACCAGAACATCATTGATAACCGCATGGTGAGACCACTCTCCGAACTGCAGGCGGCGGTATTCGATCTCGACGGCACGGTGTACTACGGCAACGACCTGATACCCGGGGCCAAGGAGACCATATCCTTCTTCCGCAGGAAAGGACTCAGAGTACTGTTCGCCACCAACAACTCCGGAAGGACCAGGGCATCCCTGACCAGGAAGCTCAACAGGCTCGGGGTGGAATGCACGGAGGACGATGTGTACAACTCCGGATACGTGGCCGTCCGTCTGGTGGAGGAGAAGGGATTGAGGAACGTGTACGCGGTCGGTTCCGCACCCTTCAAGGAGGAGATCGCGCAGGTGTCCAACATCACCGACGAGGAACATGCCGATACGCTCGTGGTAGGCATAGACCTGGAGTTCGATTACGGGGAGATGACCCGTGCGATCCGTGCCGCCATGAGGGCGAGTACGATCGTGTACTGCAACGAGGACATGACGTACCTGGGGGACGGAGGCAAGGTGTTCCCCGGAAGCGGTGCGATGACCTCGGTGATATCCAACTGCTCGGGAAAGAGACCCGATTACGTGGTCGGGAAACCGTTCACCCCGATGTTCGAACTGATCTCCAGGAACACGGGCATCCCCTGCGGGAGGATGGTCATGATCGGCGACAGCTACGGCAGCGACGTGGGATTCGCCAGAAATGCGGGCGCGGAAGCGATATTCATCGGGGAAGGACATGATGACGTCACCAGCGTACGGAACGTCGGGGACATCCCTCTGTTGTTCGAGTGATCCTTCATTCCAACCGTTGCCGGGATCGTCGTCATATGTGGGATCGTACACGTGTCGGATCGATCGCGATATGATCGTTTTCTGCAATCAGTGACATTCGATAATTGCAAAAATCTGGTTTTTCGCAATTAACGATACTCACTAATTGCGTAAACCGGGTTTTTCGCAATTAACGATACCTACTAATTGCGAAAATTGGATTTTACGCAATTAACGACCGACACGGATCGTCCATGATTGCGCGGACGCAATTATCCAGAGACCTAACAAACGACACAATTACATCATATGGGTGACCGGACGTATGCGCACTCAATATGAGTTCAACATCCTGATGATGTTATCGCATACGAATAACTGATTCCTCCTTTTACCGGAGATCTCCCTCAGAATCCCTTTATCCACAAAGGAATTGACAAGTTTCCCTGCCGTCGATATGTGGATTCCGCACATCTCCGCAACGTCCGCCTTCCTGATATAGGGATTGACGAACAGAGAATCGATGAGACGTATCGCATTGCGATCGTTCTCCGCATCATACAACTGTTTCCTGTATGAGAATAAAGAATCGATCAGATCCATCGATCTGTTGGATTGCTCGATAAGAGCGTCCAGGAACAACATGATCCATGATTCGAAATCGTCCTTCTCCCTGATCCCGTTCAAACGATTGATGTATTCGTCACGATAATTGTTGAAATAACCGCTGAGATACAGGACAGGATATTCCAACACCCCGCCTTTGCTGAGTATGAGCATGATCAATAATCTGCCCATCCTCCCGTTACCGTCGGTGAAAGGATGTATTGTCTCGAATTGATAATGTGACAGTGCGGCACTGAGAAGAACGTTCTCGTTCTCGTCATTCATATAATCGAAAAGATTCCTGATCTTCCACGGGACCTGCTCCGGAGGCAACGGAACGAACCGGGCAGTATCCAAATCATCCCATTTGGAACCGACGAATACCTGTGCGGTCCTGTATGTCCCGGGAGATTTGGTCTCTCCGCGCACGCCTTTCATCAGGATACTGTGGAGCTCCAGAACCAGATCCTCGGTTATCTCTCCCTTATGATCGCGTGTCGCATAGAGAAGGGCGTCACGATAATTCAACACCTCCCGATTGTCATTGATCTTGTCTATATCGGTCTCCTCTACCCTCTCGGACATGTATATGTCCTCGATCGTGGTGCCCGTGCCCTCGATTGCGGAGGATTTTGTAGATTCCATCAACACGAACGGTCTCAAAAGCACGTTCCTTTCTTCGGCAGTCATCTGTGAGACCTTACCATCCAGTTTGGACAGATTGATGAGTGCGAGTTCCATCCTTTTTAACAATTCTCTGCTTAGTTTCAGATCGAATGGCAGATCGTTCGGCCAAAAATAACTGAATCCTCCCCCATTCGAATACCTCACCTCGCCCGATATTTCTGGATGATAAAAGATCTCCCTCATGGAATCTTACATGAGTCTTCCATGTTTATTACCTTGTTGATTGCAAATTTTGAATAAATCGCAATTAACGATACCCACTAATTGCGTAAATCGGGTTTTTCGCAATTAACGATACTCACTAATTGCGGAAATTGGATTTTACGCAATTAACTACCGACACGGATCGCCCATGATTGCGCGAACGCAATCAACACGACGATGGGCATATCGAAGGAAGAACGTCCGATCGTGCGGGAAGGATCGCGATATGATGACAATATGATGATCGAAGAAAGAACGCGGATGCGTTAAAGCGTTTAAGAATAGGGGATGTGCCCCTATTCAGAACTGTCCGTCGTAGACTCCTGCCTTGACGTCCTTCTGGAAGGCCTTCGCGTCCTTTCCGTCGATGGTGACTCCGACGGAGACGCAGTTTCCGGCGACCTCCAGAACACGTGCCTTGAGGTCCGCTCCGAGCAGGTCGTCCTGCTTCATGTCAGCGATCTTCTTGGCCTGGTCAAGGGAGAGGTTTCCGACCTTGATGGTCCTTGCGTTGGAGGAACCGGACTCGAGTCCGAGCTCGCTCTTGATCAGAGCGGACATGGGGGGAGTTCCGATCTTGATCTCGAAGGACTTGTCGTCATTGATCAGGACCTTCACGGGCACCTTCATGCCTGCGAATGCCTTCGTCTTCTCGTTGATCTCGGCAACGACCTTACCGGTGTTCACACCCTTGGGTCCCAGTGCGGGGCCGAGGGGCGGTCCTGCGGAGGCCCTGCCTCCGTCAACCAATACCTCAACAGTATCAACCATGTTTTACACTCCTTTATTTTCCGATGACCTTGATGCTCTCGCCCTTCACGGTGACGGGGATGGGGACCATCGCCTCGATGAGCTCGACGGTGATCTCCTCCTTCTCCTTCTCGATCTTCTGGACCCTGGCCTTCTCGCCCTTGAAGGGTCCGTTGATCAATTCGACGAGGTCTCCAACGTTGACGCCCTCGACAGGCGACACGGGGGTGAGATAGTGCTGGATCTCCTCGATCGCGATCTCACCGTCGACGAACGTCCTCGCCTTCCTGATGTCCCTGGGTTTCTCGCGCATACGGTCCGTGTTCATACCCTCGACGAAGACGTAACCCTTGAGGTTCGTGGGACAGAGCACGGCATAGATGTCGTTCTTGTTGCTGTCCCCGTCGGCATCGTGCTGGACCTCGTCCCTGACCTTGAGGTAGAGACTCTCGGCAACACTGTCCTCCTGGTTGATCTGCGTCTTGAGTGCGAGAATGGACTGCCTCGCGATCGCCCTGAACGTGATCGACTCTCCGCCGTCGACGGTCACGGTGACATCGACGAAGTCGTCGTACCTGACTCCTCTGGGGCACTCGACCTCGAGGACGAGGTTGGTGGCAGGGATCGAAAGCTTGCAGTCCATCCTGGAATAGAATGTGCTCCAGGCCTCGTCCTTACCCTCCATCAGATAGACGTTCCACTCGGGCGCGTTGTCGGAATTGGTTCCGATATCGAAATGAACGGTGACCTCCTTCTCATCGGAGCTGATGGACAAGGGCCACCTGGCCTTGGATCCGGCGCGGACCCTTATCTCCTGATTCTCTGCTGTGAACCTGGTCAAATCAACACCTCAGAAATATCCCGGAAGGTAGCTCATGAGCCAGTAGATCGCGTATCCGACCACTCCGAGGAGGGCGAGACCTGCGGTAACGATCACCAGTGTCTTCTTGTACTCGTCCGCGGTGGGAGTGCGGCACATCTTGAGGATCCTGCCGTACTTTCCGGTACCAAGCTTGCTGAATCTCGACTCCAGTTTCTCCTGGGCCGCAGTTGCTTTCTCTTCAATGCTCATGTTCCATCCATCCTTTGGTCGGGCATCGAAACGCCATGACCGTTCTCGTTACCACTAATGCGACAACGATTTAGATATGCCCGCTATTTAACATACATAATATAAGGATTTCGACTGGTGCGCATATGTCCCGTTATCGGAACGGCCGCCGTCGGAACGCACGGATCGCCGTAGGAAGGGGCCCGGGGACCGCCGGTCCCGAGGGTGTCACATCCCGTACATCCTGAACGGAAAAACGGATGTGTGGCCTGTATACTTCCGTTTCAGAACATCGATATTAAATATCATGTCTAGAATAGGGCGTTAAATCCCTAAGGTGATATAAATGAGCGAACTGCTTTGCAACATCGAAATCATCAAGGAAGACGAGGACGGAGAGAAATTCGACGACGGCACCGATGATGGTGCGAAGCTGTATGTGGCGAGGATCCAGAGCGAGCTCCTCGGACCCAGGGAGATCAGGTCCGGGGACATCATGGACCTCATCGACCAGATCACCATTGAACTCCAGGAGCAGTTCGAGGAGTGATATCATGGCATCCATCGAACAGAGAATCAAGATGACGGCGAACGAACTCGAAGGCCGTCTCGCCAACGACAACGGTGTTCCCAGGAACATCAGGAAGGGTGCCGCCGACGCTGTCAACCACCTCATGGACACCAGCAAGGCGACCGATCTGCGCATCTCCAACGCACTCAACGTGCTCGCGGACCTCTCCAACGACCCCAACATCCCGATGGAGTCCTGGAGCGCGATCATGCAGATCCTTTCCGATCTCGAAGCCATCCTCAAGGACGTCACCAACTGAGTCCTTCCCGGAAAACATATTTGACAACTCCATCCGTCCGATGAGGACGGTGGATTTCCGATTTTATCACCGTTTTCAGTCGAATGATGACGTTGTCTCTGTCCTCTTCGGCCGAAGGCACGGCCGAGGCCCCGGTCGGACGGTGAGCGGGCGGGGTCCCGCGGGCCCCCGAGCGGAATCGTCCGACACATCCCGCATCCCGTACAGATACGTAAGAATGTACCATCCATAGAACAACGAAAATGGAAAAAAGGACACGAAGTATCCGACGGCGATATCCCCGATCGAGATGCCGTATGTTTTCGATACAACGGTACACGATCCCCGCGGCATACGCCGCGGGGTAAGAATCACTGCCAGAACTCCTTCACGATGTCGATGAAGTTCCTGAACATCTCCTCGCCGTACTGGGTGTGCTCCACCTCGGGGTGGAACTGCACACCGTAGATCGGACGGTCGAGACATCTGACGGCCTCCACCTTGCATGACGGGGAGTATGCCGTGACCTTGAATCCCTTCGGAGGCACCTTCACCTCGTCGTTGTGGGATGCCCATACGGTGATGTTGTCGGGTATGTTCCTGAACAATCCCTCGTGATCGTCTATGTGGAGCTCCACGGAACTGAATTCCGGTTCGTCCGCGGGACCCAGCTGTCCGCCGAAATGCTCGGACAGGAACTGCATCCCCGCACAGATACCGAATATGGGGAATTCCGCCTCATCCAGATAGATGCCGTTGTTGCCCATCGCGTCGGCCTCCAGGGCCACGCTGGGCGAACCTCCGGAGAGTATGAGGGCATCCACATCACGCAACTCGTCGAAGGGAGTGGTATTGGGGACGATCTTGGTCTCCACCTCCAGGTCCCTGAGGACACGCCATTCGCGGTGCGTCCACTGCCCGCCGTTGTCGACGACGTAAATCTTCATGAAAGAAGATACGGGGCATGGTATAAAGGATTGATTGGACCGGAACGGCCGTATCCCCTGCCGGTATGGATATGGATTTTATCATACACTTTATCATGTGAATTTTAAGTGTATGATAAAGTGTATGTTAAGTGTATATTAATATTGGTAAGTATTTCTCAAAAGTGAGGGAAGATGGATAACGTAGGCAAGGAGAGCGAGAAACTCGAGTTCAAAAAGAGCACCGCGGAACTGGAAGAGGGGATCGTCTCGCTCACAGCGATGCTCAACAAAAGCGGATCTGGAGAGGTACTCTTCGGTGTCAACAACAACGGGGATGTCGTCGGACAGAATGTGGGCAACACCACCTATAAGGACATAAGTCAGAAGATAAGCAACATCGTGGATCCCCCGATCACCGCACGCATCGAAACAAGATACAGCACGGACGGAAAGGAATACATCAGCGTGAGCGCGACAGGAAGGGAACGTCCGTATGCATGCAAAGGACAGATCTATATCCGCTGCGGGGAAGAGGACAGGAAGGTACCGATGTCCGAACTCCGCAACATGTTCATCGGTTCCAGAGACAATCTGATATATTCCCTGTCGAACGACCAGGAACTCACATTCAAAGAACTGTGTTCTATCCTGGACGAGAGCATTCCCGGACATAAGGATACCCCGGGACTATGGAAGAGTCTGAATCTTACGAACTCCGAAGGAAGATTCAACATACAGGGGCAGCTGATGTCCGATCAGAATCCCACGGTGATCTCCGTGGTCATATTCGGAGGTACGGACCGGACGTACATCTCGCACAGGACCGAATTCTCCGGACACTGTCTGCTGAGACAGGTGACCGATTCGCTGAACTATGTCGTATCCCTGAACGAGACCTCCGTCGATGTGGGTGCAGGCATACGCAGAGAAGCCAGATTGTTCGATGCGGATGCGTTCAGAGAGGCATGGATAAACGCATGCGTACACAACAATTGGCTCGAATCTACCCCTCCGACCGTACACATCTTCGATGACAGGATGGAGATCATCTCATACGGTACGAAACCGTATTGGCTCTCCGAAGAGGATTTCTTCGAAGGCAGGAGCTATCCCGTGAACGAATCCCTGATGAGACTGTTCATCATGGTCGGACTCTCCGAACATACCGGCCACGGCGTCCCGGTCATCGTGAACAGATACGGCCGCGGATCCTTCAAGATGTCCAATGCCGGGATAACCGTGACCCTGTCATTCGGTAGGGAACGCGCGGCAGCGGACCTCAGGGGAGGGGACGTACGGCTCACCGATAACGAAAGGATGGTCCTTGACGCCCTGGAGATATATCCGAGATACACGCTCGACTGTGTGGCGGAGATCACCGGATTGAGCAGATCCTACGTAGGGAAGGTCGTGGTAAAACTGAAGGAAATGGGCGTGCTCGAACGCGAGGGATCCAGGAAGAAAGGCGTGTGGTCTGTCAGAAAAGATGGCGGTGCGAACGGATCCGACCCGTGAATGACGGCCCGGTATGCGTATGGATCTTATCATACACTTTATCATGTGAATTTTAAGTGTATGATAAAGTGTATGTTAAGTGTATATTAAATCCCGACCGGGCCTCACGGCCTGCCTGTGACACGCGCCTTCCCGGTCATATCGGTCACGTCCAGTCTCAGAACGCGAACGACGTCCGGGGAGAAGGGCAGGTCCCCGCGGCCGTAATGCTCCAATATGCACTTCAGCGCGGAGACCTTCTCGTCGCCGGTCACCTCCGACAGGATACCGCGCCCGATGACGCTGCGGTACTCCATGGTGCACATCCCCTTCTCCTCGTCTATCACCAGTCTGTGGGAACAATCCATCTCGAACGATACGTTCGGGTCCTTCTCCATCAGACCGTACTTGGTGCCCTCCTTGGCACCGTGGAAATAGAGCACCGGCATACCGCCGTCGCCGGCGGAGATGCCGAAATTCAGGGGCAGGATGTACGGCACGCCGGCTGTAGCGAACGCGATACGGCACACGTCGCAGTCCCTCATGACCGTGACGATGTCCTCCTTACCGACGATCTCCCTGTCGGAACGTCTCATACGATCATTCCCACTCGATGGTCGCAGGGGGCTTGTTGGTGATGTCGTATACAACCCTGTTGACCTTGTCCTTCATGGTGTTGGTGATGCGCCTGGAGATCCTTCCGAGGACTACCATGGGGATGTGGGAGAACTCCGCGGTCATACCGTCCAGGGAACCGACCGCACGTACAACGACGGTCCTCCCGTACGCTCTCCTGTCGCCCTGCACACCGACGGATTTCGATGGGAGGAGCGCGGCGAAGTACTGCCACGGGAGCTCCATCTTGTTCTCCTCCGCCGCCTTGCGGATCTCGTCCTCGACGATGAAGCACGCCTCGCGGACGATCTCGATCTTCTCGGGAGTGACCTCGCCGAGGCACCTGACGGCAAGTCCCGGTCCGGGGAACGGCTGTCTCTCGGACGCCTTCACGCCGAGGAACCTCGCGACCTTCCTGACCTCGTCCTTGTACAGATCCCTCAGGGGCTCGCAGAGCTCCATGCCCATGTCCTTGGGCAGCCCGCCGACGTTATGATGAGACTTGATCGTGTCCCTGACCCCGTCGCCGGATTCGATCCAGTCGGGGGCGATGGTACCCTGCACCAGGGTGTCGGCCCCGAACTCCTTCGCCTCCTTCTCGAAGACGCGGATGAACTTCTCCCCGATGATCTTCCTCTTGGTCTCGGGATCCTCCACGCCTGCGAGCGCCTCGAAGAACTGCGCTCCGGCGTCCACGATCTTGTAGTTGAGGGACATGGAATCGAACATCCCGCGGACCTCGTCGGTCTCCCCCTTCCTCATGAGCCCGTTGTCCACATAGACGGCCAGGAGCCTGTCGCCCAGCGCTCTGCCGGCCAATACGGCCGCGACCATGCTGTCCACGCCTCCGGAACAGGCGATGATCGCCTTTCCCTTCACCTTATCCTTTATCGATGCAACCTGCTCGTCAACGAACGATTCAACTTTGAACACCGAGAGCCACCTCCTCGGAATCTCTGATGACCTTGTCCTCCATCTCCTTCCTGTGCTGAAGGAGCCTCTCGCGTATCTCGGGATGAGCCGCCGAGAGGATCTGGGCCGCCAGTACCGCCGCGTTGTCGCCCCTGTCGAGACCCACCGCCGCCACCGGGATTCCGGGCGGCATCTGGACGACCGACAGTATGGCATCCATGGACATCTTTCCCTGGACCGGCACGCCGATCACCGGTCTCACGGTGAAGGATGCCATGACCCCGGGAAGCGCCGCGGACATGCCTGCGATGGCGATGAACACCTCGGCATCGGAGGTCTTCACGAGCTCCTCCACCCTTGCGGGCGTCCTGTGTGCCGATGCAACGGCCATATCGAATGTTATGCCGAACTTCTTCAGAAGTGCCGTTGCCTTCTCCGCCACGGGAAGGTCGCTCTTGCTGCCCATTACTATGAGGACTTGTGCCATTGCGTATACGTACAGGCGTATCGTTCTTAAAATCACTGGTCCGATAGACGCTTCTCCCATTCCCACGCGGAGGCCACCGACTCGTTCAGGGTGTGCTTCGGGACCCAGCCGAGGACCCTCCTCGCCTTCGCGTTGTCGGCGACCAGCGTCGCGGGGTCCCCGGGACGTCTGGCACATTCCTCCACGGGGATCGGTGCGCCCACGACCGCCTCGCACTCGGAGAACACCTCCCTCACCGTGGAACCGTCGTTGGTACCGAGGTTGAAGTAATCGGTCCCGCCCCCTCTCTCCAGATATGCCAGCGCGAGGATGTGCGCCTCGATCAGGTCGCGGATGTCGATGTAATCCCTGACGCAGGTACCGTCGCGCGTGTCGTAATCCGTACCGAATATGGAGAACGTCCTCCCCGGAACGAGCACCGACTTCAGCACGTTGGGGACCAGATGGGTCTCCGGGACGTGCCACTCGCCGACCCTCCCGTCCGCACCGACCACGTTGAAGTATCTGAGTCTGACACTCCTTATTCCGTAAGCGGCATCGTAATCGTCCATGATCCTCTCGACGGTCAGTTTGCTGTTGCCGTACGGGTTTATCGGCCTCTGGGGATGGTTCTCGTCGATGGGACAGTACTCCGGCTCACCGTAGGTGGCCGCCGTGGACGAGAACACGATACGGTCGACGCCCACATCCCTCATGGCGGAGAGGAGGTTCAGCGTACCGTACACGTTGTTGTAGTAGTACTTCTCCGGATCCCTCATGGATTCGGCCACCTGGGAATATGCGGCGAAATGGACGACCGCTTCGATATCGAAGGAGGAGAACACGGATGCGATGTCGTCGCGGTTCTTGAGATCGCCCTTCACGAACTCCACCCTGCTTCCGCGGGACGCCGACCTGAGGGTCTCGACGGTCTCGGCATGACCCAGCTCCAGACTGTCGAAGATCACGATGTCGCGGCCTTCCTCAATAAGTCTCAACGCGCAATGACTGCCGATGTATCCTGCTCCGCCGGTGACGAGAATCATGGACGGGTCAGCGGATTACGGATAGATAATCCCTGTGAGACGAATGCACACACCATGTATCATATGTGACATAGTTCGCCCAAAGAATCTGTCAAACGTTGAATCCATTCCCCGAAATGCGGACAACGTTCGACCATGCGGGGGATTCCGATTTTCGATGTCATGGGCACACCTATCGTCGTCTTAGAGAAGGAATTATTGTTTCTTTTAAAAACCACCCCCGATATCGGGCATGTATCCGAAGCAAGAGGTGTCAGAAAAAAGAAGCGTTTCAAACTGTTGAATGAAAGAAGATGTTTTGCAAGTACATCCTTGACAAATCTTTCCTCTGAAAACCCTTTCAACAACGATGTAAATCGCGTATTACGTATTCACGGTCTGCCCCCGAGTACGTTCTTATTCCACAGATCCCCCAGAGTGTATTCCTCCAACCATTCTTCCAGAGACGATTCGTCCAGCCTCCTGAATTTGGATTCGCCATTGTCTCTGTCTACGACTATGATATCATCTGCATCGAACTCATTCAGCATATCCACGGATTGGGTCGATATGATGATCTGTTTGCATCTGGGTCTTTCCGTAACCTCATGCATCATATCTGCAACCACGGGTATCGCTGCAGGATGAAGACCGAGTTCCGGTTCATCGATCACTATCGTGGCAGGTTGTAAATGCGGGGGTTGAAGCAACAACGTTGCCAGACAGATGAAACGCAATGTTCCGTCGGATAACTGATGCGCATTGAATGGTTCATCGTTCCCCAGGGATTTCCACTCCAACCGGATGTTCTCTTCATTTGCCAAGGTGGGGCGGAGAACGAAATCATCAAAAAATGGGACCACAGACCTTATCGCCATGACTATGCGCCCATAATATTGAGGATAACGTATGGACAGCATATACAAAAATGCCGCCAGATTGGATGCGTC
>JBJEZZ010000010.1:0-5212 GCA_051887655.1 Candidatus Methanomethylophilaceae archaeon
GCCCAGGGCGTCATGCAGCCAAGTGTTGCCGTATCTGGACCCTTCGAACTCCACCATGGACTCCACGTACGCCAGTTCCTTGAACTTCACGCCGCTCATGACCGCGGCATGGAACTGCGCCTTCACCGCGGTGGGGTTCCTGTCCTTGATCGCCAGGGCGAATGCTATCAGACGGCGGGTCTTCTCGTCGAACGGACATTTCATGTCCATCACGGTCTCCACCTCATCCATCGCCTCTGCATACTCGCGGAAATATTCCTCTGTGAACCTCATGCCGTCACCTCAATCCTCTGTGAATCTCTTCTTGGGGAAGAAAGGACACCTCGACCCTATGCACTCCCCGCAATCGTCATATCCCGTGCATCCGAACGCGGAGGGGGACATCCTCACTCCGAGAACGTCCTCCGCAGTCCTGCATGCGGACAATATCGAAAGCACCGCGTTCCTCTTGCAGCACCGCGGTCCGCCCACCTCCGAGATGTCGGACAGGGCGGACGAAGTGCATCCGTTGCACTGGCCCCACCTCCTGCCTCTGGAGAGCGGTCCGGTACGGGTCATTATGCTCATGTATATGCCCGCACCGATGGCGGATCCGCAGCACCCCCACAGTCCGCAGACCATCTGGGGCACGTCCGACGCCCGGGATACGGCCTCGTTGAGATAGCTCTCGAGATCGAAGTCCCGGGCGACCGACCATGTGGCCGTTATCAGGCACAGCGGTACGATGATATGGTGCTGCGGACCGTTGAGCGGTACGGACGGGTCGCGTACGATAGTCCTGAACAATCTGACCGGATCGTCGCATGCGTTCGCGATGCACGTATCCACCATCCATCCGTAATCGGTATCCATCATCGGAAACATGACTAATCTCTTATAATTCCTTACGGATTCAACATCCATGAAGTTCATGGTCATCTCTGACATCCATGGTAACAGGTCCGTTCTGGACTGGATCAACCCTATGATCGCGGAAGAGAAAGTGGATTACGTCCTGTTCCTCGGCGATGCGGTGGAGATGCCCTGCGAGGCCGAGAGGTCCGCGGAGATGATCTCCCTCATCGAAGGAAGGAAGCTCGCCGTCCCCGGGAACATCGACTCCCCCGGACTCGTGGACATCCTCGACACCGTCGCGGAGAACATGCACGGCAGGGGGAAGGACATAGGAGGACTCTACATAGCGGGCCTCGGCGGTTCCAACCCCACGATATTCGATACCCCCTTCGAACTGCAGGAGGATGAGATATTCGCCAAGCTCGACCCCATTTCCAAGGAGGGCATGGTGCTCATGGTGCACGCCCCCGCATACGGATACAACGACACAATCCCGTCCGGACTGAACGTCGGAAGCAAGGCGATCCTGGACATCGTGAAGAAGCATCGCCCCAGACTGGTCCTGTCCGGACACATCCACGAGGCGTTCGGAAGGATGGATGCGGACGGTACGGTGTTCGTGAACCCCGGTGCCGCCAAGGACGGCAGGTGCGCCGTCGTCACGGTGGAGGGCGATGATGTCGAAGTGAACTTCAAAGGTCCCGCGGAGTGAAGGGGATTAAAAGCAAGATTTATATATAGAACCAGAATTGAGGAGGACTGAGTAATCATGGCACTTTGGCAGGGTACATCCAACAGAAAGTCCACCGGCGGAAGGCTGGTCCCCAACAAGGGTAAGAGGAAGTTCGAGATCGGAAGAGAGAAGCAGTACACCAAGCTCGGAAAGCAGAGCCTCAAGATGTACCGCACCTGCGGAGGAAATGTCAAGGTAGGTATGCTCGCAGCAGAGTTCGCGAACGTCGTCGACAAGAAGACCAACAAGGTCACCAGGGTCAAGATCACCAATGTCAAGACCAACCCTGCAGACCCCAACTTCGTCCAGCGTAACATCCTCAACAAGGGAGCTACGATCGAGACCGAGATCGGCGATGCAATCGTTACATCCAGGCCCGGCCAGGATGGATCCGTCAACGCTGTGCTGATTGCATAAACACCTTTTCAAACCCCCCTTCTCTATTCTTACAGAACATGACATACGACGACGACAACGCGATAGTGATATGGCCGGAATACTTCGACAGGAAGAGGAGCCGCGCCGAGGGCAGAAGGCTGCCCATTGAGCTGTGCGTAGACAATCCGAGTCTGGACATCATCGCGAAGGGCGCGATGATCCTCGATCTCGAGTACAAGATATTCGAGGACATGGCATATCCGGCCGATTGGGCGGCCGGATCCGGATGCGTCCGTGTGGAAAAGGGCAAGATGCCCAAGACCGCACTCCTCAACGAGATCGGGAAGATCCTCGTCTCCAACTCCTGAGCGTACGGAGCGGATTTATTACCGTAACACATACCGATAGGTATGATAACGCCTCTGGAGGCCAGGATCCTTGACAGGAATTCAGAATGTCTCGGCGTATCCGTCGAAACGCTGATGGAGAATGCCGGTAAGGAATTGGCACAGGCCGTGGATGCATTCGGTATGGGAAGGATCCTGTTCGTCTGCGGAAGCGGGAACAACGGAGGCGACGGTTATGCCGCATCCAGGTATCTCACCGTGGATGCCGATTACACCGCGTTCCGCACGCCGAAGAGTCCTCTGTGCAGAAAGATGGCGGAAGGCGTTGAGACGGTACCGTATTCCCACGAACTGCTTCTGGAATACGATACGGTCGTGGATTGCGTATTGGGCACGGGTGTCGAAGGTACGCTGAACGAGGAGTATTCAGGATACATCGACAGTCTGAACGCCGCCTGCAGGAACGTCATCGCCTGCGACATACCCACCGGACTCGGTACCGGGAAGAACGTACTCGCCAACGTCACGGTGACCTTCCATGATGCGAAGACGGTATCTCTGGACAGTGCGTGCGGCATGGTCCTGATCTCCGACATCGGTATCCCGAAGGAAGCATCGATATATGTGAACAGAGGGGATTTCCTCAGATATCCGATACCGAAGGCCGACAGCCACAAGGGACAGAACGGCAGACTCGTCATCGTGGGCGGAGGAGCGTTCGTCGGAGCCCCCGCATTGGCGGCAATGGGCGCGTTGGGCGTGGGAGCGGATCTGGTGACCATACTGACCCCCAGGGACACCTTCGTCCCGATCGCATCGTTCTCACCGTCCTACATCGTGAAACCGCTGGGGAACGGCATCCTGAGACCGTCCGATGCGGAAAGGATATTGGAAGAATGTGGAAAAGCCGATGCGCTCCTCATCGGGCCCGGATTGGGGCGCGATCCCGATACGGCAGATGCCGTGAGACAAATTATCGATAAAATAGACATCCCGACGGTGATCGATGCCGATGCCATCGTCGCGGTGGCCGGTGCCGTACCCGATAAGGAGATCGTGTTCACACCCCACAGGAGGGAACTGTCCGTACTGCTCGGCAGGGACGACCCGTCCGAGGATGATGTGAGAGGATCGTGCACCAGAGGCGTCACCGTCCTCTGCAAGGGGAAGGAGGACGTCATAATATCTAAAAACGAGATACGCCGCAACAGGACCGGCTGCCCGGGCATGACCGTCGGCGGTACGGGGGACGTACTGTCCGGTACGGTGGCGGGACTCGTGGCCAAAGGGATGTCCGGATTCGATGCCGCCTGCCTGGGTGCACACATCTGCGGAAGGGCGGGGGAGATGGCGTTCAATGAGAGATCGTACGGCATGACCGCGTCCGATGTGGCCGACAGGATATGCATCGCATTGAAAGAGGGGCTGGATGACTGAGATACAGCCCGTGTACGGATCCCCCGCGCTCACGGTGGACAGTTCTTTGGTCATAGCGGATCTGCACATAGGCGTGGAAGCGCACCTGATGAGCAAGGGATTCCACATAAGGTCGCATACCGAGGATATGTACGACGAGATCCTCTCCAGCGCAGGGGACTGCAACAAACTGTTCGTACTGGGGGATGTGAAGAACAGCGTCCCCGGATCGTCCAAACAGGAGTACAGGGAGATACCGGATTTCTTCATACGCCTCACCGAGGTGTTCAACACGGTCACGATCGTCCGCGGGAACCACGACACCAACATAGAGGAGTATCTTCCCGCGGAGGTGAAGGTGATGCCCGCCACAGGCATGAAGGTGGGCGACGTGGGATTCGTGCACGGCCACACATGGCCGTCGGAGGATGTCATGCACTGCGGGACGCTGGTGATGGCCCACAACCACCCCGCGATGGCGTTCGTGGACGGCGTCGGCAAACAGATGACGGAACCCTGCTGGGTCCGCGGGGATTTCGTGTCCGGCGGGGACAGGTATCCGGAACATCCGAACAGGTTCATAGTGGTGCCGGCGTTCAACAGGATATTGGGCGGTTCGCCGGTGAATGCCGAAGGGACCGAATTCCTGGGTCCTCTGATGAAGAAGGAGTTCATCGATCTGGACGATATGGGCATCTATCTTCTCGACGGGATATACGTCGGCAAGAGGAAGGACAACATGGTGAGATGCCGCCTGTGGGACAAGGGGCACCGCTGAGTCCCGATCGGGACACCGTACGTGCAACGTATCTGATTCTGAAAAAATGATTAAACGGGGGACGAATCCCCCGATTGGTTTCACTCGCGGGACACGGTCTCGAAGACGGATCCGTCCTTGTACTTGATGACCGCGGTCAGAGGCATCTTTCCGGGCAGGCTGTGGGTAGCACAGGAGTTGCACGGGTCGTATGCCCTGAAGGCCATCTCGACCATGTTCAAGAGACCGGGGGAGACCTCAAAGTTCTTGATGAGTCCCTTCGCGGCGTTCTTGACGTCGATGTTCATGGATGCGTTGTTGTTGGTGGTTCCAACGACCATGTTACAAGCGGTAACGATTCCGTTCTCGTCACAGGTGTAGTCGTGAGTGAGGGTTCCTCTGGGTGCCTCGACACATCCGACTCCGCGTCCTCCGGGGACGAGGTCGGTCTGCTTGATGTCGCCGTTGAGGAGGTCCGCGTGCTGAGCGTCCTCGAGGGTCTTCTCCGCAGCGTAGATCATCTCGATGATCCTTGCCCAATGGGTCGCCAGGGTGAAGTGCACGGGTCCGGTGACACCGAGGTCCTTGAAGAATCCGCGGTACTCGTCGAGTGCTTCCTGTGCCAGCGGGGTGGAGATGCCCTTACAGACGTTGAGCCTGGAGAGGGGGGTCGCACGGTAGATTCCGTTGTCGGGACCTGCGTAGAGACCGTTGTATCCCTTCGCCTTCAGGTAGGGGAACTTCTCG
>JBJEZZ010000011.1:0-5192 GCA_051887655.1 Candidatus Methanomethylophilaceae archaeon
TACCGGGGATCCCGGTACGGGTCTTTCTTTTTGAGATTAAAGGTATGGCGGCCGGAACACCGGCCGGCCAAGTTCAGTCCCACTCGGTGATACCGTCCTGGTTGTCCAGGATGTTCTTGTGGAACACGGGTTCTTCGATACCCTCGTCCTTCTGTTTGCGGTAATCCTTGTAGATCGCGATCGCCTGCTTGGACAGGAGTCCGACGACTATCATGTTGACCGCACCCATGAGTGCCATGAAGGTATCACTGATCAGATCCATCAGTCCGACATCGATGAGACAGGACAGGAATGCCACTGCGATGATGACGACACGGATGATGTTGATGAGTCTCTGGTCATCCTTGATGAACCTCATGTTGGACTCGGACATGGTGTAGTATCCGACCATACTGGTGAATGCGAAGACCAGCATGAAGATCGCAAGCGCGTAGGTCGCAACGGAACCGATGGACTCCGCCATGATCTTCTGGACGAGGACGGATCCCCTCTCACCGACAGCCTCGATCGTTCCGAAGTCTCCGAAGGAGAGGATGACGAATGCGGTGACGGAACAGACCACGAGGGTATCGACAAGGACACCGAAGGACTGGATCATTCCCTGTTTCGCGGGGTGCTTGACGTTCGCGGTCGCAGCGACGTTGGCGACGGAACCGAGACCGGCCTCGTTGGAGAAGACTCCTCTCTTCAGACCGGTGAGGATGACGGTACCGATCCCTCCGCCGATGATCGCTTCTGCGTTGAACGCATATTTGAAGATCATCTCGATGGCCATGGGGACCTTGCTGAAGTTCATGCAGACGACAACGAGTGCGAATGCGATCCATGCGAGTGCCATGAGGGGAACGACCGTGGAGGTGAACTTTCCGATCTTCTTGACCCCTCCGAAGAACACGAGTGCGGCTGCCGCGGCGATGATGATTCCGAACACGATGTCGTTGTGCTCGAACTGGAACGCCTCTCCCAGTGCCGCGCTGCAGTTGGATGCCTGGACTCCGACGAATCCGATACCGAATGCGAGGATGGTGAGTCCTGCGAGGAGGATACCGAGGTTCCTGCTCTTGAGTCCCTTGCTCGCGTAGTATGCGGGTCCTCCGTGGTATCCGCCGTCGGCCTTCTTCTCCTTGTAGAGCTGTGCCAGAACGGATTCCATGAAGCTGCTTGCGGAACCGATGATCGCGAAGATCCACATCCAGAAGACCGCTCCGGGTCCTCCGGTGACGATAGCGGTGGCGACTCCTGCGATGTTACCGACACCGATACGCGCACCCATTCCGATACAGAACGCTTCGAAAGACGATACCTTGACCTTATCGTCATCTGTCTTGACATTGGTCAAAGCCAGTTTGGACGTCTCGTCGACCTTCAGGATCTGCATGAACTTCAATCTGTATGTGAAGTACAGACCCAGGCCGATGAGGAATACGAATGCTATGTACCAGATGTAGGTATTAGCAGGGTCGAATATGTCCGTCAATATCTGAGTGATATCTGCCATGTTATGTTTCACCTGCAATAGGTATACGGCCATGGCAGTTACGCGTGGCATCCGCCATAACTCGAATATTAGGAAATGTAGGTTCAATTAATATAGGTTATTGTTAATCTTACGAATTTCGTATAACAATTGTCTATAGACGAATCGTTTTGATGGATATTCGTATATTATTTTGCCATATTCTATGGAATCCGTAATTTATGATTATAAAAAGAAAAAATGTTTGTGACGATGCCCCATTCAAGGTCTTTTCCGTCCGTCGCGGGTGATGACCGTCGTCCGTACCGGGACGTCCTTCCCGCTGGCCTTCACGGCATCCGCGACCTTGGATGCCAGGGGTCCGCAGCACGGCACCTCCATCCTGACCACGTGCACGGAGCGGATGTCGTTCCTGCGGAACATGGCGGTGAGCTTGCCGGTGTCCACCTTCCCGAGCTTCGGGCATGCTATGATCCTGATCCCGTCCTTGCAGAATTCGTCCATGACGGGATAGGTGAACGCCGAACAATCGGCGGCGATCAGCAGTTCCCTGCCGTCCATCGCGGGATTGATCTCGCCCACGAGCTCCAGCTTGATCGGCCATTGCGGTCCGGACGCGTTCAGCATGGGGCTGACGATTTCATCCTCGAAGAAGGATATGGCATCCGCGGGGCATGCGGGGAGACAGTCCCCCATCCCGTCGCAGAGCATATCGGATACGACGACCTTGCCGTCCTCGATCCTCATGGCGCCTTCGTGACAGGCCTCCACGCAGAGTCCGCAGCCGTTGCATCTGTCACCGTCGATGCGTATGCGTCTCATGGCCAGGATTCATTGGATCCCGGCGAGGAACTCATCGATCTGCTTGCCGTCCTCCGCGAGCTTCTTGCCGCCCACGAAGTACGTGCCCTTGGAGATCCCGAGCTTCTCGGATGCTGTCTTGACCTGCGCATCCGCCTTCTCGTCGGTGAACATGCAGCAGAGGTAGAACGCCACATTCTTCTGTGCCAACTCGTCCTTCCTTTCCTCGGCGAACTTCACGATGTTCTTCGAGATGCCTGCCGCGTGCACCCTGCTCCCGAGGATGACGGTGTCGTAACCGCTTATGTCCGCGGGTGCGTCCTTCACGTCCGCGGCGGTACCGCCGGTCTTGTTCGCCATGTACTGTGCGACCGCTTTGGTGTTACCGGTCGTGGATGAATACAATATCAATGCCTTCATGACGTTCCTACCTGTGTGGGGGTTTAAATCTGTTTTTCTTTCGGCGGAAGCGGCCGTGCCGGATTCCCGACCACGGTGGTTCCGTCCGGCACATCCCTGGTGACGACCGATCCGGCGCCTATGACGCATCCGTTCCCGATCGTCACTCCCGGGAGCACGATCGCCCCGGCGCCGAACCAGCAGTCCGCGCCTATGGTTATCGGTTCCCCGCGTACCTTCCTGTCCCTCCTGTCCTCGGGCTCCATGGGGTGCACCGCGGTCACGAACTGACAGTTTGGACCGATCATCGTGTTGTCCCCCACGGTTATCCTGGCGGTGTCGAGGAACGTGCAGTTGTAGTTCACCAGCACGTTCTTCCCCAGGATGACGTTGAATCCCAGGTCGCATCTGAACGGGGCGATGACGATGGTGTCCCTGTCCAATTCGTATCCAACGATGTCGGACACCATATCGATCAGACCCTTCCTGTCGGTCACCGTGGTGTTGAGACGCGTCATCTTCTCGTAGCATGCTCCGATGAGTTGGTCATACTCATCTATGTCGTCGTCGTTCACGCCGACCCACTCGCCCCTCTCCAATCTTTCGCGGACGGACATACCCATCCGTAGCACTCGCGGATATTTGTTCATGCACATCGCCGGCGGTCCGGTTCGGACAGTCATAAAGTATGACAACGCGATTACGTTCCCAATGACAATGAAGCTCGTACTGATCAGGCACGGCGAGAGCCTTTGGAACAAGGAGAACCTCTTCACCGGATGGACCGACGTCGACCTCTCCGAGACCGGAAGGAAGGAAGCGTCCGAGGCGGGGAAGGTGCTCAAGGCAGAGGGATTCGATTTCGACATCTGTTACACATCGTATCTCAAGAGGGCGATCCACACCCTGAATCTGGCACTCGAGAGCATGGACCGCGAATGGATCCCCGTCGTCAAGACATGGAAGCTCAACGAGAGGCACTACGGTGCGCTCCAGGGACTCAACAAGGCCGAGACCGCCGAGAAGTACGGGGAGGACCAGGTCAAGCTCTGGAGGCGCTCCTATGCCGTCAGGCCCCCTGCGCTGGACGAGAACGACGAGAGGAACCCCGCATTCAACGAGATGTACCGTAAGGACGACAGGTCCCTCCTCCCGCTCACCGAGTGTCTGAAGGACACCGTGGACCGTGCCGTTCCGTACTTCCTCGATGTCATCGTGCCGAAGATGAAGGCCGGGGAGAGGGTCCTGATCGTCGCGCACGGGAACTCCCTCCGTGCGCTCGTGAAGCACATCGAGGGTGTGTCGGACGACGACATCGTCGGAGTGAACATCCCCACCGGGGTCCCGCTGGTCTATGAGTTCGACGATTCCATGAACGTCATCTCCAAGAGGTACCTCGGGGATCAGGACGCGATCGCGGCCAAGATCAACGGTGTCGCCAACCAGGCGAAGAAGAGATGATGCTCTTCATGTGACGGGGGTTCGCCCCCGTCACGAAAGATTCCTGAAGAGCCTGGAGACGCTGATCTTGATCTTCATCCTCAGGTTGCGTTTGGCATACTCCTCGCAGCTGTACTCCGTGCAGTACTTCAGGTCCTCCAGATACGCAGCTTCCAACTCCTTCGCTATCTTTTCCGAATAGATCATCGCGTTGGATTAGAAGTTCAGCACGAGGGAACGGTCGTCTATGTTCGCCGAACCGACCGAACAGTAGCTGTCGTCCACCAACGCCGTCTTGGAGTGGAGGAAACCGCGGTGGTAATGGTAGATGTGCACGCCCGCCTCCATCAGCCTGTTGGCGGAGTGGAGGTTGTTCCAGTACACGAAGATGTGGTCCGGACGGTCGGGGATCATTATCCTCACGTCCACGCCGGATGCGGCCGCGAGCGTGAGCTCGTCCAGGAGCGAGTCGTTGGGTATCAGGTAGGGGGTGTGGATCCATATCCTCTTCTTGGCGATCTTGATCATCTGCAGGTACTGCAGTCTGACCGGGTTCTTCCATGCGATGTCCGGACCTCCGGAGACGAGCTGCATCCTGTCATCCCCCCATTTGTCGAACACGCTCTTGGGCACGAACTTGCCGAGCTCGATGTCGGGGAAGGGTTTGGTGTACGCATAGTCCCAGTCCATGAGGAACCTGCTGCTGATCGGCATGCATCCGCCTCCGCGGATACGTACGGCGCTGTCGCGCCAATATCCGAACTCCCCCTTTCCGAGATATTCGTCACCGATGTTGAATCCGCCGCAGTATGCGATGTCCCCGTCGATGATGGTGAGCTTCCTGTGGTTCCTGTTGTTCTTCTTGGGGCTGAACAGGAGGGTGGGGATCCTGTGGAACGTCGCGAAGTCGCCGCCGGCCTTGACGAACTTCCTGATATTCTTCTGCGTGCCGTTCTGCAGACCCATGGAATCGATGAGGAGGCGTACCTCCACACCCTCATTCGCCTTCTGCGCGATGAGTTCCATGAACCTGTTGCCCAGCTCGTCGTTCCTCAGGATGTAGTATTCGAGATGT
>JBJEZZ010000012.1:0-22019 GCA_051887655.1 Candidatus Methanomethylophilaceae archaeon
TACCTCTCGTGGGAGATGATGTACACCTTGTCGGTGTCGGTACCGAACACGCCACCGAGGAACCATCCTCTGGTCTCGTTCCAATTCCATATCGCATAGTTGGGGTTGTACAGGTTACCGTCGGATGCCCATGCACCTACGGACCATGCTTCGATGGACGAATTGCCGAAGAAGTGTCCGCTAGTGCTGTACGTTATGTCGATGGCGATACCTGCGGTATCCATCGCGGTCATGAACGCGTCGAGCGCATCCGTACCGTCCGCAGTGTACCATCCGTTGATGGACTCGTCCTCTCCGGTCGAGTCGATCAGCCAGAAGGTGTAGGTGTCGACGGGACGCGCGGAAGCGATGATCGAACCATTGAACACGACATCCCCGCTGACGGTCATACCGTCGGTGTATCCGGACCATCCGCTGAACTCGTACGTGTACACCCTGTCGGTGGCCTTGGAGGGCTCCGTGGGGAGCTGGATGACAGTACCGTAATCCAGGAGGATGGGGTTGACGTATTCCTCGCCGTCGAGGATGAAGGTCACGGTGTAACTGTTGACGCTCCATACCGCGGTGATGGTCACGTTCTCCATGGGCATGACCGGCGGGATATCTGTGTTCCATCCCTCGAAGGTGTATCCCTCGCGGACGGGGTCCGCGGGTGCACGCACATCGGTGAACGGAGTGCCGGAGACCTCTGCGTACACCGATCCTGCGGATACGAACTTCACTGTGTACTTCAGGGAGATGCATCCGGTGAATGCGGTGGAATCGACATCGTCGAATCCGGCGGTGTACGAGAACGTCTCGAGAGCGATGCATCCGTAGAACGCGTTGGCTCCGATGGTCTTCACGCTCTCGGGAACGGTGATGCTCTTCAGACCGATGAATCCGTAGAACGCGTTGTCGCCGATGAGGGTGACACCGTCCTCGATCACGGCAGAGGAGAAAGTCTCGGATCTCCAGGGCTGATCGGCGGTGCCGAGGCCGGACATCACGCTGTCGTCGGTGATGTGGAGCGTGCTGCCGTCGACGTACCAGTCCTTGATCGCCACGTACAGCTTGGTATTCTCGGTGATCGCGGTCGAGGTGTCGAAAGCGGTCTCACGGGTCTCGTCCACGTAGTACAGGAGGGCGGGATCCAGGCTCAGCGTCTTTCCGTCGATGACCTTGACGATGACCTCGCTGCCGTCGGGGTAGACGAGCGTCACGTCGTTGGAGTACGCGGCGCAGAACAGCGTACCGGAATCGTTGACCCAAAGGACGTAACCGTTCTCGGCGATACGGACCTGTCCGGACGCGTACTGCGCGGTGATGGCCACATCCTTCATGATGTACGATGTGATCTCGTTGGTCGCTATCGTGTACTCGAACACGCACAGGTTCTTGCTGCTTCCGTAGGGGATGACGTATCCGATCACCTTTCCGTCGTGTCCGGTGGTGATGGCCATCGAACCGTGGGAGGTGATGCTCGACGAGGTGAAGGCGTAGTCCCTGGAGGAAGCGATGAGCTGCATCGTCTCCATGTCGTAGACCTGGAAGGTTCCGGATGCGAACACGTATCCGAGTCCTTCATGGACGATGAGCGCACTGCAGTAGCTGTTACCGGTACCGGAGGTCACGGTCCTGAGGGATGCCCTGTTGAAGTATCCGTCGTCGTCGATCTTCACCGATGCGATGTTGATGATGGCATCGGTGGACGTGGGATCGAACAGACCCGCACCGTAGACGGTGAGGGTCGCGTATCCCTCGTTGAGATCGATGTATCCGGTGTTCACCGCTTTACCCTCGAACTCGGGGATCTCGACCTCGTCGATCAGGGCACCTGTGTTCACATCCACCGTTATGAGGGATATGACACTTCCCTCCACAGCGACCCCGTAGAAGAAGTCGTTGGAGAAGAACATGGTGGTGGTACCCGCGTAGGCGGAGACCATCTGGTTGACTTTCGCGATCCAAAGGGGATCGTGGAGGTTGTCGGGGGTCTCCGGATCGGCATCCACCGCGGAATAGCAGTATGTTCCGTTCGCGGTGGCGACGAAGAACTTCTGATCGTAGTAGAACGATCTGGGAGAGGTGGAACCGATGGCGAACACCTGTTCCAGATCCTGATCGAACACCTTTCCGGTCAGACAATCCAATATGAGTCCGTTACCTGTGCAGACGTAGTTGTAGAATCCGCTGTATGAATCCGCTGTCTTTACGATCTTTACGATCTCTCCTGTCTCTATATCGATCTTCTCGAGATAGTTATCGACCTTCGCGTAAGCATATCCTCCCAGTATGGAGGGCATGTACGTCATCTGGGTGAACTGTGCACCGCTGGTGTTCCCTGCGCCGACGTTCCAAACGTTCACGTAGTGTCCGTCAACGGGTGTGTAGGCATCATAGAGGTTCACATGCGGCGTGGATGCCGTGTAGATCGAGGTCGCTTTGACGACGACGTCGGATTTGACGGATGTGATGAACGTGGTTCCCGTTACACCCATCGTCTCTCCGTTGACGATCCACGATGTGATCTCGTATCTGAGGTCCGCGTCGAAGATGAACGCGACCGTGCTTCCGGACGGCACCTTCGTACCGCTGACGATCTCCCTGTATCCGTTAAGCACCGCGGAGACGGTACCGTTGTCACCGGAGAAGTCCACGGTGACCATCGCCGAATCATCGGCGATCCACTTGGCGTACAGGGTGAAGTTCGCCGTGACCGGTGCGGAGAAGTCATAGAGGACCGTCTTGGAGGAATCGGTGTACCATCCCTCGATGATGTATCCGGGCTTCTCGGTAGTCGGTACGGCGACGGTCATACCGTTGTATACGGTGACGGGAGCAACGGAGGTGCCTCCGTCGGTATCGACGGTGACGGTGTATGCCGTATCCATGACGATACCGCTCACCGATACCTCGATGTCGTCGGTGACCTCGACGGTATAACAGTACGTTCCGTGGAGGGTCGAGGTGGGGGTCAGCAGCTCACCGTTGGATTTCACGACAAGATCGTCGATCAGGTACCCGGGCTTCGCGGCAACGGAGAAGCTCACGATGCTGCCGTGGTACACATCCTCGGAACCGCCGAAGGTGCAGACGATGTATCCCTCGCTGTCGGTGACGTATGCGACATCATACTGGTTAAGGGCGATACCCTCGACGTAGAGGTTGAAATCGCCGGTAACGCTGGAGATGTAATACATACCCGCGACGGATACATCGCCGATCTTCACGGAGGAATCCGCAGCCAGAGGCACCAGGCTGTCGGTGCCGTCGCTCACTTTGATGACGGACCTGTCATACTCCGCATCGGGCTTCACGACGAATGCGACGGCGGTACCGTCGGTGACCATAGATATGGATGCATGTACGTCATCCATCTCGACGATCACCAGGTTGTCGCCGGCGAAGGTGAACACACCGTAGAGGGGTATGTCGCTGCTGATCTCTCCGAGACTGGCGTTCTTGAAGTACTTGACGTTCGTGATGGTGGTGTCACGGATATCCACATCGCTGTTGATCATCAGGTTCTTGACGGAACTGTTAGATTCGAAGGCGTAGTACTGGACCGACTCCATGCTGGCAGGCAGCATGACGAGGGACGCGCCTATCTTGGACAGCGAGAAGGGTGCCGCGGTGACTATACCGTCGCTCACGATGAGATTCGATGTGCCGTATCCTGCGTGGAGCAGCACCTTTCCGGATACCACGGCGTCCCCGATCTTCGAGAACACGGTGTTACCCGAGGATATGGTCAGGGTCCCGTTGTAAACGGCGGCATCGAGACATGTGAACGTCGTGGCGACGACATCGTCCGCGAGAACGAGCGGACCCTCGGAGGAGAGGATCATCTTGCCTTCCTTGGGCGTGATACCGTCGACGTACGTCACGGTGGCGTACTTCACACCGTCCTCCGTCGTCGTGATGTTGGCGAGTGTCGCCTCGAAATAGCTGTCGCGTACGGGCACCGCGGAGTGGATGATCAGGTTGTCGACACTCACCACATTCCTGAAAGCGGTGCTGTCCATCGCCCATATCGTACCGTAGATCTCCACGGTGTCGATCGCGGTACAGGCCGAGAACGCATAGCTGTTCACCAGGACCAGATCACCCTCGAAGATGACGGACTCGAGCTTGGTACAGTTGGTGAACGAATAACCCTCGACGAATTTGACGGACGCGGGTATGGTGACGGACGTGAGTCCGGTGTTATAGAACGAGTACTTCGCGACGCTCGTCACTGTGGAGGGGATCTTTATGCTCTCCAGTGAGCTGCATCCGTAGAACATGTACTGGGGGATGGTGGTCATTCCATCCTTCAGCACGATGTCCTTGAGTGCTGCACATCCATAGAACACATACGTACCCGTGAATTCGGGGGTACCCTGGATGTCGACGGATACGAGTGCCTTACAGTTGTAGAACGCGTATCCCGCGATCACGTTGACGGATGCGGGGATCGTCACTTCCGTAAGGGCCTGACAGTTGAAGAATGCACGCTCGTTGATCGTCGTCACCGTGTTGGGAAGCGTGACGGACATCAGAGCCGTACATCCGCTGAAACAATACGACGGCAGATAGGTGACCCCGCTCTCGAACACGACGCTCTTCAGCGAGAGGCATGATCCGAATGCGTAGTTGTCCATGAGCTCCACGGTACCGGGGACCGTGATGGATTCCAGATTCGAGGCCGCGAATGCGTACGAGGAGATCGTCCTGACGGATGCAGGGATGGTGATCGATTCGACGCCTGCGGGTATGGACCTGCCGGCGATGCACACGACATCGTTGGGTATGTCGGAACCGCTTGCAAGATACAGCAGGGTCATGACACCGGAGAGATTCAGGATCACGGATTTGGAGAGTTTCGTGTTGAGGAAGGCACTCGCTCCGACGGATTCCACCGAACTGGGGACCTCCATGTCCGTGAGTGAGGTGCATCCGGAGAACGCGGTACTGCCGATGGTCTTCAGAGAGTTGCCCTCGATGGTCACGGACGTGAGTCCGGTACAGTTGTAGAATGCACTCGAACCGATATCGGTCACTGTGGACGGGATTGTCACGGACGTGAGTCCGCTGCAGTTGTTGAATGCACTCGAGCCGATCTCCGTCACACCGGAGGATATGGTGACACTGACGAGACTGCGGCAGTCTGCGAACGCGTAGGTCCCGATGACGTTCACGGTGGACGGGATGGTTATGGTCTCGAGGTTCGCATACCTGAATGCGGCATAACTGATCTCCTTGATGTTGGAGGGGATGTCGAATGTCGCCACATTCTTGGGTGCGGAAACGAGCTTGGTCTCGGACATGAGCGGCTCGTTGAGTATCACATAATTGAATGCGCCGTTACCGATCGTGGTGGAATCGGTGATACCCATGTTGAGGGTGGTCAGACTGGTGCATTTATAGAACGAGTTGGAACCGATCTCCGACACATTGTCGGACACGGTCAGCTTCTCGAGAGCCGTGCAGTTGTAGAACGCATTACCCCTGATGACCGTAACGGAAGGCAGGGTGGCCTCGACCAGGGATTTCATGGTGGAGAACGTACTGCTGACGGTCGTGAGCACGTCGGACCTGAAGGTCGTGATCTTGGTGTTGTAGAACGCGTTGGAACCGATGGTCTCGACACCGTAGCCGATATCGAGGGTCGCGAGCGACGTACAGTTGTAGAACACGCTCGCACCGATGTTGACCACACCCGTGAGGTGGATCGATTCGATGGCGGTACAGCCATAGAAAGCGAGATCGGCTATGTCCCTCACGGTACCGGTGATGTTGACTTCGGTGAGGCCGGTACATTTGTAGAACGCGCTCGCACCGATTGAGGTCACGTTGTTGAGACCGACGGACTCGAGCTTGGTACAACGATAGAACATACTCCCGGGTATCTCGGAGAGGTCACCGAGGAATACGACCTTGGTGACGTTGGTGTTATCTTTGAAGGTATCCGAACCGATGACGGAATATGAGACTCCGTTGTGGTTCACAACTGCGGGGACGGTTATCTCCCCGCTGAGCGAGCTGGTCTCTATCAGCATCGCCGTGTTCCCGCTCTCATCCGAGGTCAGTTGGAATGTCAGACCGTTCTCCGTCACGGTGTCATTCCCATCGGCATAGGAATCATCCGATGCCAAGGTGCCTATTGCGCACACGCACATGAGGCACAGACAGACCAAGGACATGAGCATTATGCTCTTGTTCTTTGTCATTTCTTCCTCCCACTGCACGAAAGCAGTTGGATGTATATGACAACTGAACATGAATATAAGTAGTTGGCTATATAATCCAACTAAAAAATAAGTAGATAAAAGAATAGCATCCGCTGATATATCCGCGTCCGAACGTCCGATCCGGAGGTAGATCGGAGCGATTACCTGTGGTACCTCCATGTGAAGACGCCCGCAATGGCGAACAGCACGATCATGATGCCGATGACGTACGGCATCGTGCGTGACTCGAAGCTCTCCATCAGGTCGTCCTCCTCCTCGATCGTGGTATGAGGGATCGTCCATGACGCCGACATGGCATCGACGACCTCTACGGTCAGCCCCTCGGGTACCGTACCTCCCGTATCGAATGCGTCCGTGAATCCGGACGGCTGCGCACAGTTTGCGGTCACGGTACGCAGCATCGTACATGATGAGAAGCACCCCTTGCCGACGGACGTCAGCCGATCTCCGAACGTGACGTCGGTGAGGGTGCGGCACTGTGTGAATGCGTATATGCCGACCTCGGTCACGGCGTTCAGATCGATGTATGACAGCGCATAGCACTCTCCGAACGCACGTGCGCCGATGTGCAGCACGTTGTCGGGGATGGAGATCCCGTTCAGGACGGTGCAGTATTCGAAGCACCTGTCCGGTACGGTCTCCAGACCCTTGCCTATGGAGACATCCGCCAGTCTCGTGCAGTTGTAGAACGCACCAGGGCGGATGTCGGTGACGGAATCGGGTATCGTCAGCGACCTGAGGTAATGGCAGTCCCTGAACGCCTCGAAACCGATGAAGCGCACCGTACCGGGGATGGTATCGGAATTGCTCCTGAGCTCGATGCATTTCCTGAACGCCTCATCCCCTATCGATACGGCGGAACCTCCCTGCGCCCAGGTCAGCCCCGTGAGCGATATGCATCCGTAGAACGCGCGCGTATGGATGCGCAGCACCGAGGACGGTATGCTGACGTTCACGACGGGACTGTCCATGAACGCACCGCACCCGATCCCGGTGACGGGATATCCAGTACCGCCGATGTTGATGGATGCGGGTATCTCCGCATCCGTACCGGAGACCCACGAACGTATCGTTATCTCATCACCGATCAGATAGTAGGTCATCACGCACCTCTTGACAGAATATGTCAGGATACTGAGTATATCCACATCCTCATCCCATCCGGATGCGTCCGATGCACGGTGGACCCTGATGGATGACGGCACGTCGCCGGAGAATTCGGGCATGTCCCCGAGGAAATACACATCCGATATGTTGGAACCCAGCAGGGAATCCCATGAGAACGATGTGACCGTATCGGGTATGACCAGCGCGGGTACGTTCCTCACCCCGGAGAATGCATCCGGACCGATGACGCTGAGCGGCGTCCCTTCGAATGCGGAGGGTATATGCAGCACCTCCGATGCACCATCGATGTCCATACGGTCCAATACCGCACCTCCCAGGGAGTACGACACTTCTCCGTAAGGGCAGGGATCGCCGGAACGGATGTCGGATGTGCGCTCCCTGTCGGTACCGATCACCACGTACGGGAGACCGGCCGCACGGAACAATATGTATCCGTCGGACACAGTGCATTCCAGCTGCTTGAGGGCACCCGTGTTGGCATCCGCGGACCATGCCGCAGCGGACACGGACGGATCTGGATCCACAGTGTAGGGGAAGTGGAGCGTCACCATCGACGTGTCCTGCAGCGTGTGCCCGCCGGACCTGACCGTCACGGTGAACGACGAATCCCAGTACACCTTCTTCAATGCGGAATTGATCCTGACCGAGGAAGTGGGGCCCTTGCCTATCGAGAATTCGATGTCCCCGTCGGCGACGGACAGCAGGTCCGCCGCACGGAAGGTCATCTGTCCGCGGTACAGCATTATGCGTACGACCGCATCCGCGTCGGTGATGTCGATCACCGCCCTGAGGTCGGATGTATTCAGGATCGCATACCTCCCGTCCGCGAAGGATGACAGGTCGCATATGGTGTAGATGCCCTTCTCCTCCGTGAGCGTACCGGACGTCATGCCCGTGAGCGATACCCGTATGCCGTTCGCGTCCGTTTCCGATACGGTATAGGTTCCGAACAGCCTTTGGACATACAGTGTCGTGTCCCCGGAGATCATGAAGGACGTGCCGACACGTTCCGTCAGCGATGCGTCGCGGTAGAATCTGAGCATGTACCCTTCCGCGGTCCCGGTCATCATCGCCTCGGTGATGAGGTCCCCGTATGACATGTCCACGGCGGACAGAACCTTCCCGTCCTCGATCAGCGTGAGCACGTAAGGGTGTCTCACGAAGGTGTACGAAGCATACACCACCTTGGAGGACGTCACGGAGGTGAGATCCAACGGGAGGTATCCGTTGAGTGTCATGCTCCATCCTCTGAAGGTGTATATCTTGTCCACGGTATCGGGACGTTCGGGTCCTGCGGGATAATCCGTGAGGTCCTTTCCGTATTCCACGTATCTCTCGGCGTATTTCGACCCGTCATATGAGAAGAACGTTATCTTGAACATCTTCGGGGACGATTCGAACACCGGTATCAGCGTCATACCGTACCTGACGGACGTCAGATCCGCGACGGCGGAACCGTCGACGCTCCACCCTACGAAGGAGAACGTCTCCGATTCGGACTCCGCCTTGGACGGTTCCCCGGAGAACGATGACGATGCCCCGTCGGCCACCGTCTCCGTGCCGAATATCCCGCCTTCGGCATCCAGGAATGTCAGTGTGTGCCACGGGTCCTGTACCATGGTCCCGTTGAACACGGTATCCTCCGTTATGGGGAGCGACGTGTTCCCCCATCCGGAGAAATGCTTTCCCGGAGGGACGTCCGGGACGGGGATCTGCGATTCCGAAAGTACCGTACCGCTCTCCACGGACAGAGGATCCCCTACGGGGGTGCCGTCCAGCATGAAGGTCACGCTGAACATCCTCTTCCCGCTGCCGAAGAGGGGTACGAGGGTCATGTCCGATGTTACATTATTCAAAGGACCGACCGCCGTCGAACCGTCGGTGCTCCAACCGACGAAACCGAACACCAGCCCTCCGGAGTCGTGCTTCACCGGTGTACCCGCATAGGAGGCGGTACCTCCGCTCACCACGGATTCGCGCCACATCACGCCACCGTACGCGTCCATGTACGTGACGATCGGACCTATCACCGCTTTGATACTCCCGCCGAACTCGGTGTTCCCGGTTATCAGGATGTTGGTGTCGCCCCATCCGGTGAAATAGTATCCGTCGTCCGCGGTACATGACGGCACCTCCGACGAAGGGACGGGCTGTCCGTATGCCACGGACAGTTTCTTCACCGCGGAACCGTCGAGGACGAACGTCACGTCGTATTGTTTCGCCACGGCCCCGAACACGGGCGTCAGCACCATGCTCGCCTTCACCGAACTCAGATCCGTTATCGTTATGCCGCCGTCCGGGCTCCACCCTTCGAACACGTACGTATGACCTGCGGTCTCCGGTCTGGAAGGTATGACCGAATATGCGGCGGACGATCCGTTGACGACCTGTTCCGTGAATTCAGGCGTGCCGTCGTACGACATGTACGTGAGCGTATGCGTCATCGGCAGTACCGATCCCCTGAACACCGTATCCTCGGTGATGGGAGCACCCGTGTCCCCCCATCCTGTGAAGTACATCCCCTCGGGTACGGGCGGCGAAGGTATGAGGTCCCTGCTCAGAACGGTGTTGTATTTCGCCCACACGGTGACGATGGCCTCCCCGTCCAATTCGAAGGTGACCTGCACCATGTTCCTCTTCACCTGGGCATCCACCGATTCCTCGCTGGTTATGCGCGGAAGCGTCTCGATGACATCCATCTCCGCACCGCCCTCCTCCTCGGAGTAGTTCAGCGATATGATGTACACGATGGCGATGTATCTGTAAACGGCAGGATCGTAGTATCCGAGGGTCTTCTGGTTGTACGACCATACATCGTTGATGTACATGTACTGGGACCAGTACGCCCAATCCATGGGTCCGCCCAGGTTGGTGTCCCCGTCTATGCCGAAGAAACTGGTGATCCAATATTGCAGGTCGTTCCCGTTGGAATCGCCGATGAGGAAGCTGCATTCGAAACCGTTCTTATCCATGGCATCGGCGACCACCTCCCCCATGTTCGATCCGTGCCCCTTCAGCCAGAATCCGTTGAACCTGTCCTCGGTGGTGAAGGCCTCCTGCACGAACGGATCGGTACTGTCGTATCCGTAGTCGAACCTTATGAAGACGTATCCGTCGGATGTGGGTTTGAAATCCGGTCTCCCGTAGACGTTGACGCCGTTCTCCATCGAATGTCCGGAGATGTGGAGACAGTATGACGTACCGGTGATGGCCAACGAATCCGACACCTCGTCGAATCCGACCTCGTACCAGTCGTGCACGCCCAGGGGCATCCATTGATGTATGTTCCAATTCTCGGATGACGATGACGGCACCAGACCGCCGACGGACTCTATCGCGCCCAGTTTGGAATACACTATGGTGAGTCCTAGATCGGTGCACCCTTTCTCCACGATCTCCTTGACCGTACCGCCCTGCGTGTATGTCATCACATACCCGTCGTCGGTCTGCACGTAGAGACGGACGTTCTCCGAATATGCCGCATCGGAATCATCCGACGTCAGGACCGCCATCGATACCAATACGGCGATGACGGCCGCGGCGAACAGGATGCGGCGGGACATGTCAGTCCCCCATCGCCGTCTTCGGCAGTACGTAGATCTCCCCGTCGGAATCGAATCCTATACGGGCATCCACCTCATAGACGTCGCGGATCAGATCCTCGGTGACCACCGTCTTCGGGTCGCCGAATCCGACCACCTGACCCTTCTTCATGATTATGCACAGGTCGCAGTATCTCGCCATCAGCGAGATGTCGTGTTCCGCCACCAGCACGGTCATGTCCCCGCGGGACATCCTCCTGAGATACTCCATGACGTTAAGCTTGTACTTCATATCGAGGTGTGAGGTGGGTTCGTCGACGAGCATCACCTTCGGTTCCTGGACGTATGCCTTGGCGATGAGCGCACGCTGCCTCTCTCCCGATGACAGGAGAGAGACCTGTTTCCTCCTGTAATGGTCGAGTCCGAACACCCTGAGCGCTTCGCGGACCTTCATCTCGTCCTCCTTGGACTCCCACCAGACGCGGTTCACGAAGGGATATCTTCCGAGCATCACCATATCCATCACGGACATGCCGAACGTCGGACCGATCTCCGCGGGGACGTTGGCCACCCTGTGGGCCACATCCATCGGCCTCATGGGGCCGATGTCCTCGCCGTCGATCGTGATATGTCCCGTCCACCCCTTGTTGATCTTGGAGATGCACTTCATCATGGTGGATTTGCCGCATCCGTTCGGACCTATCAGTCCTATCAGCTTCCCTTTGGGAAGGGACAGGTCGATCCCGTGCAGCGCCTCGAAATCCCCGAAGCTTATCCTGAGACCCTCTATCCTGAGCATCTCATCCGTCATACTCGCGTCCCCTCCTCATGAGCATGTACGCGAACACCGGCGTACCTATCATGGCGGTTATCGCCCCCACCGGTATCTCGGTGGGGGCCATCGCGATCCTTGCGACCAGATCCGAGAACAGCATGAGACAGGCACCCAATATCATGGATGCGGGCATTATCAGACGGTGGTCCCCGCCCAGGCACATCCTGCATGCATGGGGTATCACGAGACCGACGAATCCGATTATCCCGACGAATGCCACACAGACCGATGTCAGGACGGATGCAACCACCATCATGATGGCCTTGAACTTCCTGACATCCAATCCCAACTGGCTGGCCTGGTCCTCCCCCATCATGAACAGGTTGAACTCCCTGGCCCACATCAGCGCCAATACCGAGATCCCTATCGCGGGCACCAGCACCAGGAACGCGTTCTCCCAGGTGATACCTGCGAACGAACCGTACAGCCACCACATGACGTCCGCGAGATTGTCCTTGTCCATCGCAAGGAACACTGTCTGTATGGACGAGAACGCGAAACCCACGATGACTCCCGCAAGGATGTAGTTGGTAGCGGAACCTCCGGCACCCTCGGACACCGCCAGGGTTATGGCGAAGGCGATCAGTCCGCCCAATATCGCACCCAACGGGATCAGGTACGTGCTGTGCTCGGACAGGAAGGGTATCGCGGTCACACCGATCGATGTGACGGCCACGGCGAAACATCCTGCACCCGACGAAACTCCTGTGATGTACGGATCCACCAACGGATTGCGTATCAGCGCCTGGAATATGCATCCCGCAACGGCCAATCCCGCACCCACACCTATCGCGGCCACCGCCCTAGGCAGTCTCGAATAGTAGATGTACAGTTCCTCGGTGTTCAGGTTCTGTCCGCCCTTCTCTATCGCCGATATCAGCGATCCCAGTGCATCGCTTATCGGTATTATCCCCCCGGAGGAGATCGATATGCATATAAGGAACATGAAGAGACAGAACAGCGTACCCGCCGCCGCCACGATATAGAATCTGCGTCTCTTGACGGTCATCTCGCTAATGTCGCATTCCACATCCGCGATATCCTCCTGCATGCGCGAGAACGAGCGGCGCACACGTCCGAGGACACCCGCCAACGGGCCTTTGCCTTTCGGCCCCGTACCATCGTTTCCTTCCATCCTATCCTCTCCTGTACATGAGAACGGCCACCAGCAGCGTGAGCCCCATGGCCGAGAAAAGGGCCGCCCATGACCAATGGGCGAGACCCTGCGATCTGTAATCTATGTCCGACGTGACCGACACCGGCGATCCCGGAATTTCGGATATGCAATATATCGTACCGTCGTCGTTGCCGACGTACACCTTCCCGTCCACGACGGTGGGCGAGCACATGTTGTACGCATCCGACGATCCAGGTTCCAGCCTCATCCTCCAGATCACGTCACCCGTGTCCGGGTCCAGGCATCTGAGGGCGCCTCCGTTCGGCCATACCGACAGCGGGGAGTAATCCACGCAGTAGATCCTCCCGCCGCAGTAGGTCATCGACGATTTGCACGATGCGGCGTTGGGCACGCACCATATCACATGCCCGTCGGCTATCGACAGTGCGTAATATCCGGAATCCGCGTCGGAAAGGGTACCGTTCTTGTCGAAGACCTGCGCTTTGCCGGACCCGTCGTACGATGACAGTGCGGGCCTGAGGTAACCGTACAGCGTACCGTCCACCGCTATGGCGGAACCGCCATAGATGTCCAGTCTCCACATCGGCGACGATGTGTCCCTGAGGTCGTATCTCGACAGGGAACCGTTCCTCGGCGTCATACCGCCGTCGTCGCAGCTGACGATCACCGTACCGTCCCCGGCATCCACCACCCTGGACACGACACCCTGGGAATGTCCGGCCAATTCGGCCACATACGTCACCGAGATCTCCTCTCCGGTGGATGCGTTGACGCAGTACAGTCTGCCGGAATACCCGCCGCAGACCAGTACGCGCGTACCGTCCACGTATGTGATGAGCGGTGTGGAGCAGTAGAAGCATCCCCTGTCCTCCCTGTCGGGGGTGTAGGTCCATATCTCGGTGAATCCGTTGATACGATCCACCGAATAGCAGCGGACGCGTCCGTCATGGGTCGTGAAGTAGATCGCGCCGGAATCGTATATCGCGGACGACGGACCGTTGGTGCTGGTTATACCCTGTATGGTCCATTCCTCGTCCATTATCGGGAGGTATTCGTACTCCTGTGTGTTGAAGACACCCGTGAAATGTGCGGCATCGCCCTTCGGCACCATCTCGTGGAGGACGGAACCGTCCATGCGGTCGATGCAGTAGATGTGCCTGTTGGCGGATGTCACTATTATCATGTCATCCACTATGAGCGGGGCGTTGAGCTCGTACTGCGACGAACCGTGGGAATGGTCTATCGAGTATGAGAGATACCACACCACCTCCCCGTTGACCGTATCGACGCAGTAGAGATGCGGATCGCGGTTCACACCGGTCCCGTAGTAATCCCCGGATGTGACGTAATATACGAGACCGTCGGCCGCGAGTATCGAACCGCATACGGCCCCCGCTTCGGATTCTATGTACCATTCGAGAGGCGTTGCCACGGAATCAGGCATATAAGATGCGGATATCCCCGTGCAGGATGAATCGCCGCGTATGCTGATCCAGACGTCCCTGAACACAGGGGTGGCCACCGGAAGCGATGAGGACGAGGATCTGAACCCTATGCACAGGTCCCCGGAATCGTATTTCACATCACCGTCGGTCCCGCCGTACGTCCAGCAGTAGTAATCCCAGATGTAGAACCTCCATGAGCACACAACCGTGCCCGTCACCGTCTCCGAACGTCCGTCTATGGACGTTATGCTCCCCGCATCGACGGATACCGTGATGCCATTGGCCTCCAGCGTACCCTTCACTGTATCCAGGAGCGTGGATCCCGGGACGACAGTGTACCACGCATAGGAACCGTCGCCGTTGTCCAGCAGGAGCATGTAATCCGTACCGCTGTCGGCCTCCGCCCCCGGTACGATGGATGTGACGGAAAGGAGTATCAGGACGACTGCGACCGCTTTGACCGCTTTCATACCAGCAGCACCCCCTCGGCACCCTGATACTTCAGGTACGTGGCGTAATCGTCGGCGAAATACTTCGGCGACCTGTCCCAATAATCCGCCTTGATGAACGAATCGGGATCCAGGACCTTGGCGATCAATTCGACGGCCGCTCCCAATCTGGCTCCCGGACGGGATATCAGGTCCGCGGACATACCGGAGAACACGAATATCCTCTTGTTCTGGAATGCGGGAGTGTCCTTCCACATCCTGTTGAGGGATTGCAACAATTCATTGTATTCGGCATCGGTCTCAACCTTGCCGTTCTGATAGATGATTATGATGGCATCCGGCTGTTTGACGTACACGGCCTCCTTGTCCACCATCCCCCAGGACTGTATGTTGGAGAACACGTTCGTCGCGCCTATGGATCTCAGTATGGTATCCGCATAGGTGTCGGAACCTGCCACGTACGGGGATTCCGATGCGGAGAGCGCTATGAACACCTTGTCGGACACTATGTTCGTGACGGCACAGATCGATTCTATCGTCTTGGAGAGATTCTTGATGTATGTATTCCCGTTCTCTGACATGCCGAGAGCGCTGGATGCTATCCAGATGTTCTTCAGGAGGTCCGAGACCTCCACCACCTCGTATAGGACCACGGCGGATATGCCCGATTTGCGCAGCTTGTCCGCCATCGTCACGTGCTCCCCGACGCTTCCGTCGAGGAAGACTATGTCCGGGGATACGGATACTATCAGTTCGAAGTTGGGATCGGTGTATCCACCCACCAGTTCTATCTCCCCCGCATCCTGTGCATCCGAGATGGTTGAGGGGTAGTTGCTGTAACAGTCGGTGGCCACAATCAGATCCTCGCCGCCGACAGCTACGATGGTCTCCGTCACCGAAGGGGCCATGCTGACCACGCGGAGATCCGAACCGGTGAAGTTCTTCCCGGATTCCGCATAGCTGTAATATGTGTGGCCGAGGGAGTCGACAGCGGGCATCATGTTCTCCGGAGCGGATGCACGTGCCCATGAGATGATACGCTCGTCACCCAAACGGAATGAATAGGGATCCTCCACCTTCGACCATTGGACATCCACATCGTTCCCGCGGAGGACGTACATGGACCAGGACGAGGCCACGAGATTCGCCTCGCCGTCTATGGACACTATGTTCCCGTACGCGTCGGTACCTATCTCGTATCCTTCGATGCCGCACGCGGAGATCAGTGCATCCATACCGTTCATGTCGTCGTTCAATTCGAGCGGGACCCACGTCACGTTGTAGTATCCGAAATCGATCATCACACCCTCTTTCTCATCACGGGTGGGTTCGGTTATCCCGATGAGCGGAGTGATCACGCATACCGCAAGGATGATCGAGATCGAGATCGTGACTTTAATCTTGATCGCATTCATTTCCATTCCAGTTGGAAGATATATCCAATAGTTGGATTATATTGCCAACTTAGTATAAAGAAAGATTGCCTGACGAAATTACAAAAATCTCTCGATGACTGAATGTAATACCCCGAACACCCTCGAAAGAGCGATCGGAACTGGATCTGCCGCAGATTCCAGGGATGATATGCACGCATCCGAAAGACGATGTTTTTCCCGATCGGATGTGGCATACATATTTAATACCAAATTAACGGTAGTCCGTTACTATGTCAAAGAAGAATAAGGAGAATCTGGTCAAGTTCTGCGCTGTGTTCGTGGTTCTGCTCTTTATCGGAACGGCCATTACCGCAATGGTGATGAGTTAATCCAATTGGATTCTCTATCTTTTTCAATAATGTGTAATTAGTTAAGTAATATACTTAACTAAATTAATTATTAATGCACAATACATCCGTAAATTGCATACTATGTATGAACGTTGATTAAAAAATCTAATAACTTTATTTCAATGATTAATCACACATTTTCAAATTGCATACCATTTATGAAAATGAATATCATTCATTTCACCCCATGACATGGAATCTGAAATTCTGCATGGATCTATATCTCGATCGTGTTTCTAGCATGTCAATATTAAATTAATTAAGCTGATAAATTTATTCAATTCAATTATAATTAGAAAACAAATTATCGGTTGATAATGATCAGATACCCGATTTCCCAATTATGTGTTATTAGTTAAGCTAATAAGTTTATTTCAATTAAATATAATGTGCGACATCAAAAAGATATGTATTTTTCATATTTTAAACAATTTTAAGAAAATGAGGGAATTACACCCTATCGATATATCTAAATTAAATTATATTTATTAATTAATGTGATAACTTTATTTAATAAATTTATTATCAGATATTCATTTAGAAAGATAATTTCTGATTTTTACTAGAATTACATCATTTCCGAAAAAATCGATACAGATCGGTCTAAAAATCGATATTTTTACCCATTTTTTGTAAATTTTTGATGTAATTTTCGAATTTTTCCATAAACACCCAATTTTTAACATTTTACCCCACCCTTATCATTCATTTTTCACTAATTTAAGTTGATATTCGGGAGTCCTTTCTGAACGATTTAGTAATTAGAATTAGATATTAACAGTGTTTTTCTGTAAGTGTATGAAATAATTAATCAATTAACGTAACAGATTAATTATAACAATTTCTCACAAATATTACAAATTATTGAATGTAATCAATTTGTATTTAAAATATAATTTAAGTTAAGTAACTAACTTAATTTATTAAATAAAATAAAAATTGATTTAAAATCAATGAAAAACACAATGCAAATAAAAAATAACCAATTCTGATAACAAAATGAGTTGTATTGCATGACATAAATAAAAATTAATTAAATTAAGCTATCAAGTTAATTTATAATCACTCATTGAATTAAAGGATATTATATCTAAAATGACACAATAATAACTGCATTTAGATATCAACACATTTCAGATTTAATAATAATTTAAATTAAGTAACTAACTTAATAAATTAATAATAAAGAAGATTGCATGTGAAATGATAATCATTTAAGAAAATATAAAGGGTAGAAATAAAAAATAACAAAGGAAGGATATTCAGATCGTATAGATCGCTGAAAATGTCGGTACACTCATCAGTACCCCCCTTCATAACATCTTTTAGAAGAAAGCAGAATAGACCAGAGTACCATTCCAGTCAATATTGTAATTACTGTGAATAAGACCGAACTTAATTCCCCAATCATATTTGAAATCAGGACCGATCCGTGGAATGTAACCAATGATATCAGAAACCAGCATATTTCTGAAAATCATATTCCTCCAATTCATCCTTGGACGTTGTATTGAACCGGAGATAATGTGCACGTTTCCAATGTAAATGACAATACCGACTGTCATAGAGATTGCACTTATGAATAACGCGATTGTTGTAAATGAATCTGCATAGTTGTTCGATACAGCATATGTGTATGCCGCAGGCACAGACAACCAAATCAATAGCAGGACGATCGAACTTTTTATTCTGTGTTTAACGAACATATACATTGACACCCCCCATTTCACATAAATATCAAGGGATGTCCAACAAAACGAACCGCATAAAGATTAAGTGATCCTGCGGCCGTATATAGAATTGAAAAAAAAGGTACGCCGCCCCGCAGCAACGGAGCGGCAGTTCATAAGGATCATTCCAGGAAGGGCAGTTTCTTCACCAATTCCGTCTCCTTCCACCATTCTCCGAGTCCGAACACGCTGCACGCATTCGTCAGGTATATGCCTGCGAGGATCGCGATGTAGATTATGTGGTAATCTATGATGGGGTTGTCGGAGATCGGCAATACCGCCAGGTAGAACATGAAGAACAGGATCGCACCGCCGATGCATCCGATCTTGCGTCCTATACCGAGGAGGAGTGCGACTCCCAACCCGCACATTGCGATAAGGAGAACAACATCAGTGAAAGCATAGAAATCGATCATAGGTTCGAAAAGCCATCCGAAGGTACCGCCGGACGCATACGCCAGGAAATCATGCGTGGGTGAACCGCCGTTGATATAGGCCATGGAGGACGTTGTAGGGAATCCCAGCCCGAACATCTTGTCCAGGAATCCCCACATAACCATGAAACCCAATAATATCCTGAGTATCGCGAATACGGATGAACCCGGATCGCACTGGAACTGCTTTTTAAGGTCCATGAAAAAACAACTATATCGATATATAAAAGGATAACAAATCGAACGTGATAAGGGATGAATGGGTTTCAGTAATTCTGGTACCTGTTACGCTCGATCTTCTTCAGAGCGTTCTCCACCTTGCGCTTGTATATCCTGTTCTGGTATACGCCGTATATCAGGAGCATGGTGAAGGCGAAGGCCGATATACCGATGAGCGGGAGGAGGATCGGATGCGCAGCGATCAGGGACTCCGCATAATCGAAGATGTGGTCCCATCTGAATATCTGCATGAACTCCGCAAAGGATGTGACGCCCTGTAGTACCGCTGTCAGGATTCCCATCTGTCAACAAGTGTCCATGATCCCCCTTAATCCGGGAGGATCACTGTTCTCACTGCCTCCAAGATGTCATCTCAATCTTCATATATAAAATAATTTGGATTCCCGCCGGGGAGTATACGGTCACCAATCGTCCTCGATGACCTTCTGGCGCTGGCAGTTCAGGGATGCCGCCCTGCGGGAGATGATGGAATCGGTGATCGATTCCCTCTTGGAATCGTCGCAGTCCGTCTTCATGATGTAGATGTCCACGACGGACTTGTACGCCTTGGACCTCCAGAGGTCCTTACGGTCGGACGTCTCTATGTGCTGCCTCATATCGGAGGACTCCTCGACGCACATGATCTTGAACCCCTCTCCGGCCTCGGTACTGATCAGCATGATGCCCGCCTCCGCAGGTATCTCGTCCCTGTCCAGTACGTACGGCCCTTCGAACTTGTATCCGTCGATCATGATTGTCCTCATTGTGATCACCCGATAATCCTGTATCCGTCATCGTCGCTCTCCGACTTATATTTCACTCCCTTCTTGTCCATGATGTCCATCAGAGTCTTCACATGCACCCCGATCCCGAGGTTCATGAACTGTTCCGGCATCTCCACGCCGTCGTCCGTGACGACCTTGTTGAACCCTAGTCTCATGTGCGCGGTCTTGGTCTGGATACCTATGATGCGTCCGGATGTGTCGAATATGGGGCCTCCGGACTGCCCGCGCAATCCCGCTGAGGAGGTCTCCACGAAATACTTCCGGAACACCTCCGGGGGCGATGTCGTGCCCATATCGATACCGCGGGTGACGATCCCGTCGTTCGGGAAGAACGGGAACGGAAGGATCCCCTCCTTGAAGGCGAAGATCCTCTTCTCCGCATCGTAGGTCGTGACAGCCGGAGCGAACGGGAATCCGAGCCTGCAGATGCTGGTACCGGGCCTCACCTTGGACGGATCCCTGAATACCGGATATTCGGTGACATATTCCCTCCTGAAGTTCTTCAGTTTTATCAGCGCGATGTCCAGCTCCATGTTGATGTAGACGTTGTGGACATCCGTTCCCGGGATGCCGATCCACAGAGAATGATGATCGGACCACTGCTTGTCATATTCCTTCTTATCGTTCGGATGGTCCCTGTTCCATGCGTCCGTCTCCCTGATCTTGTTCATGCATTCGTTGTGCTTGATGAGGGTCGACAGGACATGTCCGGCGGTGAATGCCCACCCTTCCGGATTGATGACCACTATGGCACCAAGACCGGACTCAGTACGGCCGCTGATGAAATGTCTGGAATTCACTATCGGGAACGTGCACTTCATCATCTTCTCGCAGGCGTCGGCGAACATGCACTTATGATGTACATCATCAATAATTAAGTATGGCATTCACCGGGTACGTACGATATGATTCGATATTCTGGCACCGTACCGTCGAGAACAAAAGGATTAACTACTGTGTCGATATCTGCCATTCAACGCCACCTTTGCATAGCCCGGTAGTGCGGCTGACTTGTAATCAGCAGGTCGGGGATTCGAATTCCTCAGGTGGCTCCACTGTTATCACATAAATAATGCCTGTATACTGCAGATTATAGGAAACTGATTGCTATCGATACTGCTTATCGAAATCCATACGAATCCATTTTGAAATGAACTTGTCCAGACAGGAAACAATGGTCATGAAACGACATAGAATTGATGATGTTCCGATGGTCGAGAACTTTCGACCATACAGTCAATTTGATTGGTTTCGGACGCTGATTACTGTGATATCGGATAGTTCATACATCTGTCAATGGCCCGTTTCTTGGTTTTCACATCCGGAAGACCTTGAAATGCGGATCGTTACAGACCGCATTTCAACAAGATGAGATCCTCCAAGGTTTCCACATCCAGTTTGGAAAGGATTGTCTTTCCCCTCTCCGCTCCTTCCTCCGTCAGGCAGAACCTCTCGCTATCGGTATTGATCCATCCTTTGGAGTGGATGAGACCGGCATGGTACAGGGTATCCAGCGCTCTGTCGATCCTCTCTGTGTACTGACCGGATCCGTACGCATTGAGACCGGGATCCTCCGATGGGATATCATGTTCCTGCGCGAACTCGCAAAGACTGTCACCATCTGCTTCTCGATTGCGGTAATATCCGACATCGGTTCCAATGAATCCGCATCGGATACGGACAGCCAGGCCAGTATCCAATCCTCGACGAACATGAACAGATGGTCCTTCGAATAATCCAAAAGCCTGGGCCTGTCTCAGGGGATACTCCACCCTGGAACATTTCGGACACTGGAAGTAATGGTATGTGAAACCGTCCGGCAGTACGACGGCCTTCTTCTCGTGAGATTCGCATTCACATGACTTGTTTGAGGTCATAGTATCGGCTCCAGGCAGAAAACACTCCGGTATTCGTTCTCTTTGATCGTTATATCCATTATCATATCGAATATCCTGCCTTGTAGAACCCCTGTTCCGGTATGATCTGATGTTCGCATATACCATGCTATGGTCGATCCCGTTCCTGAAGAGGACAGGATCAATCGCAAGTACATCGTATATGTTGAATAATATCTCTCGACTTTCCATTCGGTGATGGATCCCGTGCGACCCCGGTCTTTATCTGATGATATGACGGGATTCCAATTGTGGAAAAGGGTCGGATATCCACTGCCTGATGTGTGTCCCTTTGTATTCAGGAATGGATGTTTTGATGATGGGGGTTGGAGTCATAAGGGTCTAGTATATTTTCTAAAAACTGGAAAATGCCTATTTTGGTTATTCCGAAAAACGGGAAAATGCCTATTTTGGTTAT
>JBJEZZ010000013.1:0-21845 GCA_051887655.1 Candidatus Methanomethylophilaceae archaeon
GTGACGATCTCCCCATATCCATAAGCATATCCATCGACGACATCTCGATCCGTTTCATATGCTATCTCGATCTCAAGGCCAAGGAGGAGAGATACAGGGAGGTCACCTGGGAGCTGAACGACATCAACAGGCACCTCATCTTCGGAGCGTTCTTCCTCGATCCCGATGACGGGATGATCTCCTTCGAGTATTCCTATCCGTACATAGAGGCGGACGTCTCGCAGGGATTCATCCTGGGATTCATGAAGATGCTCGCCAACACCGTTGACAGATATGACGGTGATCTCAAGAAACTGGCGGAATCCGTACCGCACTCGGATTCCGTGAAGAATTCGATGTACGGATGAACGGCCGTCCCGCATCCCCTCGGGATGATCATGCCTATGGATCGGCATCGGATCCGTTCGAGTGGATGCACGGTATGGGGTATGACGGATGGAATATCGCAGGATCGAGACCGCAGACGATATCCCGGACGGATTGAGGGAACTCTACGAGAGTTCGTTCCCCGAGACGGAGCGCGTTCCGCTGGTATCGCTCCTGTCGGGGCCGGAAGGGACACACGCCAGTCTGGTATCTGTCACGGACGGGTCCGATATCGTAGGGATGTACAGCGTGATCCGTGACAGGGATATGACGTTCCTGTTCTATCTCGCGGTGTCAGAGAAGGACCGTTGCAGAGGCATCGGGAGCAGGATACTGGAGCATATCGTATCCCATGATCCGAATCCCGTGGTGCTGAACATAGAACTGACCGCGGACGGTCTGCCTCCGACGGACGGACGCGTGAGAAGGATGGGGTTCTATCTGAGGAACGGCTTCACAGATACCCGCAGGGTCCTTCACGACGAACAAGGATCGTTCAACATACTGTCCAACGGTACCTTTGACGAACAAAGATACATCGGACTGATGGATTCCCTCGGAGAGGGGCTGTGCACCATCACCGCCTCCGGGTCGGAAATGAAGGGATGAGGATCGTTATCTGCGTTCAGAGGTACTCCCTGAACACCTCTTCGCATAATCCGGAATACCCCTTCCATGCATCGGTGTCCCCTAGGTCCTTCTCTAGTATATCGGCGATGCTGCAGTAGTACCATGCCTGTTTGCGGGGATCTTTCTGGTTGAACCTGTCCCAGAGGGCGTCCTTCAATCTTCTGTGATCCTCCGCCATGGAGCGCATTACTCACAGACCCGCACAGCAGACAATTGTCGCAGAACCTCCCGTTGAAATCGATCTCGGCATTCGCCGCCCTGCAGAAGACCCCTCCGCCGGATACGGCGTGGGTCACGAAACCCTCTGTGGCCATGGGACCGTGGTATCATGCAGGACGTATAACGGTTGCCGGAGCATCCTGTTAATTATATATCGCGTACCGACCATAACCGTACCGTCCGGCCGGTATCCGGACGATACGGGATACACATGTCTGCACAAATCAAAGCGGTAGGTTTCGATCTTGACGGCACTCTGTTCGAAACACACGTCGATTATGATTCCCTCAACGACTGCGACAGGGTCGTCCTCGAGAGACACGGTATCCCTTTCCGCGAGGTGTTCGGCGACGATCCGGACAGGAAGAGGTTGAGAGCGCCCATAAGGGAATGGCTCGCGGACAACGGAAGATCGGACGAGTTCGATGCCATATACAGGGAGATCGACGAACTCTCGCTCTATTACGAGGAACAGTTCGTATCCGATGCGAAGGAATACCCCCGTTCAATCGAATGCATAAGGTACCTGAGATCCAAAGGACTGAAGGTGGGTCTTCTCACACGCGGAGGGTACCGCTATGCGGAGACCGTGCTGAAGAGGTTCGGCATATTCGATGACATGGATGCCATAGTGGGCCGCGACCACAGCTTCCACGACAACTGCAAACCCTCGCATGTCGCCATGGAGGAATTCGCCGACGAGTTGGGTGTCGGACCTGATGAGATCCTCTACGTCGGCGACAACATGACCGATTATCTTTCCGCCCACGGTGCAGGATCCACTTTCATCGGCGTCCTCTCCGGTGCTGGTTCCGCGGAGATGTGGAGGAGTGTGTCACCTTCCATCGAAACGGTGGAACACGCCGGGGACATCATGGACATCATCGACAGATTCCTTTGAGATGATGTATGAAAGGTACAGGACGGCACCAGAATCTGGAAGAACGGATATGAGTCTGTCACCATCCTGCGATGGATGTATAATCCAATCATAATATAATGGATTTGGTTCCGCCGTCACTTGCGGCGTTTCGTCCTGCGTTCGGGAACGTCCTCTCCCAACGACCTCAGACGCTCTATCGCCTCGTCGTACCCCTTGGAGGCGGATGTCCTGAACAGTTCCATCGCGCGGCACCTGTCCGTTTCGAAGATCAGGTCGCCGAGTATGTACATGGCCTTCCTGTCCTTCTCGGATGCGGATTCCAGAAGCTCTATCGCGGCGTCCGTGTTCCTCTCTATGTCCTTCCCGGAGAGGTACATCTGTGCCAACAATCTCTTAGCACGAGGTGAACCGGACCTCTCGAACCATTCGGCGGCGGATTCGGGATCCTTAGCGACACCCATCCCGTCCCTCAGCATACGGGCGTAATTGGTCATACCTCTGGAACATCCGTTCTCGGCGGACATCCTGTACCATTCCGCCGCCATACGGAAATCCTTCGGCACACCGTGACCGTACTCATACAGGACGCCCAGATTGCATTGGGCCTTCGCATTCCCGTCGTTGCCGGAGATCCTATACCATTCGGCGGCCTTCGCTTTGTCCACCTCGGTACCGATGCCGACCGCATAACAGTACCCCAGGTTCCTCGAACCCATGTTGTTACCGGAGAGATGCGCCTGCATGAACAGGTCCATCGCCTCCTTCCTGCATCCGTCCTCCAGGATGTCGATGAGTATGTCGCCCAGGAACACCATGGAATCCGTACATCCCAAGGATACGGCCTCCCTGAGGATGGGGATCGCCGCATCCGGATCCGTCCTGTATATACCGTATGCCCTGTCGAACAGTTCCCTTACCTTCGGGTCAACGTGATGCGATTCCGACGGACGGTCCATCATACCCTCCGAGGCCTCCAGACGTATTGGACGGATTCCATGGGAAGGTATCATCGACGTCCTATTTATTGGGTTATATATCCAATTAGGACCGTGCCCATGACCCCGGAAACGGGACCGTACGATCCCGCACATCCGATACGGGGGCTGCAGAAAATAGGAAAATATCGATACCCGCAACGGATTGGAAAAACACTTTGACTGACGGCCGGATAGCGGCCGTGGCCGCCATCAGCGCCTGATCCTCATGACCGCTATGGCGAAGAACACGGCGGTCGCGAGTATGACATAACCGATCATCGTCACATCGCTGAACATGAAGTCCCCGAGGCAGAGATCGAATCCCATATCCACCCTGAACGACGAGACCACGTCGGCGGGAGCGCCCGCGAACACATCGTTCAAAGCGTCGGCGGCGAGGGAGTCCCTGAACATCGCCGCCATCTGACTCGCGGGAACGAAGGTACCTATCACCTTCATCGCATCCGGCATGACCCCCATCGGCATGTATATACCCGCAAGGAACCCTATGAGCACGCTCACGACCGTGTACAGACCGGAGAACGCTCCCGTGCTCCTGATGAACGACGTGATCGCATACATTATGATGGACGCGGACAGCGACGAGGGTAACACCAACAGAGCGGACATCAGTATACCCGTGAGGGACATCGGACATCCTGTGGCCGCAAGGTACGCGACGCAGATGACCAACGTGATGTAGCTCATCACAGTACCCACGGCGAACGTGCTCAGGACGTATCCCATGGCGACCTTGTATGCGGGCATGGGCGTGACCGCTATGTCCTTGTCGCGGCCGTTGGAACGATCCTCCACCATTATCTGCAGGGCGCCGGCGCATGTGGTGACCGGAACGATACCGAGGATTCCTGAAAGCACCCATGCATCGATCAGTTCTCCGATGCCCGGATAGTCCGGCCATGACGATACCAGCATGTTCTTCAGGAACAGCAGGTAGAGCATAACGACGATCAGAACACCCATGAGGGAGAAGAACACACTCTGTCTGTCGCGGAAGTAGCAGAGCACACCGCGTTTGGCCAATGCCAGCGACGGATCCATCACTCCCCGCCTCCCGTTATGGCGACGAACGCATCGTCCATCGTTCCGGTGCGGACCTCGAACGAGACGATGTTGTCCTTCACGGCCTCGATGATCGGGATCGAATCCACGGTGGCGCCCACCTCTATTGTGAACACCCCTCTTTCCACCGTATAGGCGATGCCCATGGAATCCAAAGAGGATGCCAGCGAATCACCGTCCTTGGGGACCACCGTCATCCTGTCGCGGCTGTACATCTCCTTTAGCTGTTCGGGCGTACCGTGTGCCACGATCCTGCCGTGATCGATTATCACCACATCGTCTGCCTCCGTGGCCTCCTCCATGTAGTGTGTGGTCAGGAGCACGGTCATACCGTTCTCGCGGTTCAGCCTGAACACGGAATCCCATATCACCCTGCGGGTGTGCGGATCCAATCCGGATGTGGGTTCGTCGAGGATCAGTACCTTGGGGTCGTGGACGAGGGCACGGGCGATGTCCGCTCTCCTCCTCTGTCCTCCGGAGAGGGTGCCGTATCTGCGGTCGGCGAACTCCGTGCAGTCCGCACGCACCATCGCCTTCCCGACGGCATCCGCGCCCAATCCGTACATGGATGCGCGGATCTCCAGGTTCTCCCTGACCGTGAGCAGAGGGTCCAATTTGGGGTCCTGGAACACGACTCCGATCGTCCTGCGTACCGATTTGTCGGATACGTCCCTGTCGAATATCCTCACGGAACCGAAATCCGCATCGAGCAGGGAACAGATTATCGATATGGTGGTGGATTTACCCGCGCCGTTCGGACCCAGGAATGCGAAGAAGGAGCCTTCCGGGACATCGAACGATATACCGTCCACCGCTCTCAGTTCGCCGTAGGTCTTGATCAGATCGTGTACCGCGATGGCACTCATGGATGTCGGTAGATTCGGCCCGTATTTACATATTCTGTACCGCGGCGATACTTACGACCCAGATGTACCGATTTAACACAAATCGGATAGAAAACGGTTATAAGCACGATTGACGAGTTCGGGTACATGGACCTAAGGGAGTTCTTCAACCGCAACGGACCGGGACTGGTTTTCAGCCTCGCTATCGCCGCGATCGCTTGGCTTGTAGTAGACCTCATCCCCGATCTCAAGATCGTCGGAGCCCCTGTCATCGCCATACTGTCAGGTATGGTCATATTCATGGTGACGAAGAAGTACGGAAAGGACCTCCCCAAGACATCCTTCACATCCAAATACATCCTCCAGGCATCCGTGGTGCTCCTCGGATTCGGACTCAACATCTCCACCGTTCTCAAGGTCGGTGCCGATTCCCTTCCCATCATCCTCTCCACCATCACCGTCTCCCTGGTCGCGGCCTATGTCATGTACAGGATCCTCCACGCGGAGCCCAAGACCGCCACCCTCGTCGGTGTGGGTTCATCCATCTGCGGAGGTTCCGCCATCGCGGCCACCGCACCCGTGATCAAGGCCGAGGATTCGGCCATCGCGCAGTCCATCGCCGTCATCTTCCTCTTCAACGTCATCGCTGCACTGATCTTCCCCACGCTCGGAGGCATCCTCGGGATGTCCGATTCCGGATTCGCACTCTTCGCAGGTACCGCCATAAACGATACGTCATCCGTCACCGCGGCCGCATCCACATGGGATGCCATCCACGGGACCGGACATGAGGTGCTCGACTCCGCCGCCATCGTGAAGCTCACCAGGACGCTGTTCATCATCCCCATCGTGATCGTGCTCTCGTACGTCATGTCCAGGAAGGAGTCGTCCGAGAAGGGAGGTATCAGGAGGGCGTTCCCGAAGTTCATCCTCTTCTTCATAGCCGCATCCCTGATCACCACCGTGACCACGTCCGTACTGACCGGCGATGCCCTCGTGCTCGCGGAGGACACCTTCTCCGCGCTCAAGAAGGTGAGCTCGTTCCTCATCGTCACCGCGATGGCCGCCATCGGACTGAACACCGACCTCATCGACCTCCTCAAGACCGGAGGGAAGACCCTGATCATCGGTTCCGTCTGCTGGATATGCATCATAATCTCCAGCCTCGCCATGCAGAGCCTGCTCGGTCTGTGGTGAACATTACCGATCCGCTAAAGAATCTGTATATAAACGACGATAACATACCCGAGGGGCATGTTGTTCGCAATCGCTTACAAGGACGGAGAGGTGTTCCAGCACTTCGGACAGACCAAGGAGTTCAAGGTATTCGATTCCGAGACGGGGAGATCCGAGATACTGTCCTCCGGACAGTACTCCCACGGCTCCCTCGCCACGCTCCTGGAGGAGAACGGCGTGGAGGCACTCATCTGCGGAGGTATCGGCGACGGTGCCAGGAACATGCTCAGATCGAAGGGTATCGCGGTCTATCCGGGACAGACCGGTAACGCGGACGATGTCGCCAAGGCATTCATGGACGGGAAGGTCTGCGACTGCGGAGGATCCACCTGTCACCACGACCACGAGTGCCACTGCCACTGATCCTTCTCCCGGAACGGGCGGACGTCCCTGTCGGATGTCCGTCCCATATCCTCTTCCTTACCGGACACCGGCCCAGGGCCGGTCCCGACATCCCTCATTTGAGGGGATGACAAAAGTGCGACGGATGTATGGCGGTATGCCATACGCCCGTCGCCGTAACGGGTTCATCTGCGTGACGTTCACAGCTTTATGGTGTACACATTGTCGTAATCCTGATGCATGCACACCGTGGCGGTGAGGTTCTTCGCATCGTAGATCAGACTGTACTGCGTCATCGAGGTGGCCTCAGTACCGGGGTCCTGTGCGGCGACACTGAGTATGCGCATCGCCTGCTCGGACGTCATCCTGGTGGTCATCTTCGTGGCGTAGTCGGGATCGGTGAAGTCGATGTAACGCTCCAACGCACTCACGATACCTGTGAAACGGTGGTATCCGTGACCGTAACCGTAGTGGTAGGTCATCACGGAATTCTCCAGGGACACGAAGTTCTCGATGAGCTGTCCGTTCTTGACATAATCCCCGGCATCGTCGAATCCGCTGTAGAAGTTGGACACGGCGTTGGTCTCGGTCACCTTCAGGATGTTGTTGCGCCATTCGAGGACGACGGATGCGCCCGTGGAATCGGTCACGAATATGTGGAAGTCCATACCCATGGCGCCCTGGATGTTGTAGCTCTCCGCCAGCCTCACCGCCTCTCCGACGGTGGAGCAGCTGTCGAGGATGTAACGCATCAGGACGGAATGGCCTATGTTGATCTTGCCTGCCTCGGTCTGGTGCACGGCGGACTCCCCGTCCTTGATGTCGAGCTTCAGGATGGAAACGGACACACCTTTCTCATTCAGACCGTCCATGCAGACGTACGGGAGCAGGACGAGGTTGGAGATGTCGGTCTTGCCGTCATCCAACACACCGGCGCAGAAGGATCCGGTGATCGGGTCCAGCCAATACGCGTCCGCGATCGCGATGGATCTGTACATGCCCTCGGGCGAACAGTGGATGGCAACGTTCAGGCCCGTGTACTCGCCGGTGGCGGTGGTGTGCCTGTAATCGTAGTTCCTTGCGGTCAGCACACCGTCCCCGTTCTCGTTCCAGGTGACGAATGCGGAACATCCGGCATCGTATATGCCGTACTGTTTAAGGAGTTCCAGGATCTTCTCATTCTCATAGTACTCATAGTCGCAGTCCATCTCGTACAGCATGCCTTCTTTGTCGATACGTTTGAGCGTATCCAAGGAGGACACCATATCTTTGTCCAGCCAATCCGCGGAATGGGGGTTGCCCTCCTCATTCGGATGCACGACTGCAAGGAAACCTACGAGAAGGATCACGACGACGACAGCGACTGATGCGAGCATGACATTCTTCATGATACCACTTCCTTCGTACTGGATAATGGAACCGAATATGCGGATATTAAACTATGGAGGCAGTGCGGACCCGGACGCAAGGGAGCACGGCCAGCACATCCGTTCAACAGTCACACAAGGGATCGCGTCGGATACGGGAAGGATGTCATCCGTCGATCCTGTCGTAGAGGATCATCGCATACAGCATGACCGTACCCTCCACATCCTCGGACACAGATCCGATGCTGCGGAGATAATCGTCGATCATTATGCCGTACGTGCTGACCGAACCTATCTTGAGATTGGGGAACCTGCACTCGGAACCTGATATACCCGAACATTCCGCACAGTAGCGGCACGGACCTCCGGAGAGCGGCAGATTGCGGATGCCGTTCCCGCAGAGCGAGACGTGGATGTTGCGGCATATCGTCTGTATGTCGGCACCGCACTGCTCGGCCCTCTCCCTGTCGGACGGGTCGAGATAATACCTCTTGGGGATCAGCATGGCCTTCCTGTACGATCCGAGACGCTCCAGGCAGTGTTCGGGCGTACCGCATTTGGGAGGGCACGTACAGGACACACCGTAGCAACCGCAGCTGTTCTCGCTGCAGTATCCGCGGCAGAGCATGATCTCGTCCATGCCCGGACTCGGGACCGGGAGGTCGAACATGACGTCCCCATCATACACGCTGGTGACGGAATCGATCACCGACTCTTCCTGCGCCATATGGTGTAATCGTTGTTTAGTGTATATATAACCATGATATGAGATTCTCACGATCTGGCACTGGCCGCGTACGTCCTCTCGCGTCTGTGCACGGCCAGATAGGCTATGCCGATCATACCCAGCCCGCCTATTATCTCTGCCAGTAGGAGGCTCAGACTGATCTCGGTCATGGTGTAATGATATGCCACCAGGAAGAACGCGCAGATCAGCAGGTTCCTGAGGAATGACAGCAGCATGGCGAACTGTGCCATGCGCAGGGACTGCAGTATGGCGGAACCGATCTCTATCATGCCGTAGAACGGGATGATCAGCGAATATATCCTCAGCGTCTCCACGAACTGCGGACGCAGCACCTCCATCGACGGGGAGAGGGTGAACGGTATCACAAGAAGATCCGCCAGGATGAACACCGCCAACGATATGGGGATCAATACCTTCATCGACAGCGACACCGCATAGCGGAATCCCACCTTCGCCTTGGCCATGTCGTTGCATCCGAGGGCCGCGGAGCATATAGGCACCATCGCGGCGCCTATGGCGAGCGCGGGCACGATACCGATCGCCACATAACGCCACGGGATGTTGAATATCGTCACACCCACGGTACCTGCGCACATGATCACGAATATCCTCTGTATGAACGACATGACGTTGACGACCATGGACTCGGATATCCTGGGGATGCCCACGTACAGCATGTCCCCGACGTAGGACGGTTTGGGACGGTATCCCGGAAGCGAGATGGTGAGATTCAGCTGCTTCCTGCCATACCACATAACTGCCAAAAGCGCGGATCCCGCGCTTCCCAACGTGGTGGCGAGACCCGCGCCCATGAGCCCCATGTCGAACACGTATATCAGTATCGGGTCCAGTATCATGTTGATCATCGATACGGACATCAGCAGGACCATGACCCTCTTCGCGGCACCCTCCGCACGTATCAGGCCAGCGAACACACCGTCCATTATTATGAACACGGAACCCAGGATCATGGGGATCATGTAATCCACGCATCCCTGTTCCACGTCGTCCGCGCCTATGAGGTGTATGCCCGGCCTCAGTATCAGATACATTATAACGGAGACGGCGACACTGGCGAACAGGGCGAACACCGCCATCTGCCTGCACAGTTCGTTGGCACGTTCCCTGTCGCCCGCACCGATGCTGCGGGCGATGGATACAGAGGCACCGACACCCAATCCCGTCCCTATATCGGCTATTATCCAATAGAGCGGGGCCATGGACGATACGGCGGAACTGGCGTCCGCACCGAGTCCGGAACACCATACGGTGTCCGCCAGAAGGTTGATCTGCACCACCATGTAGGATACGATCAAAGGGAACAGCATCCCCCTGAGGGCCTTCTTCGGATCCCCCAGCATCAGATCGATGGAACTGCCGTCGGACACGTATACCCAGTGGTCCAAGGGATATTTACAGGTATCCCGCTTACCTGTTGTGCATCAGCTTCCTCGCGTAATATCTCCTGTACAGATATCTGACCGGGGGCAGCAGGATGAAGACCGCGCGGAACACGCTGTACATCCTGGACGGATACACCCTGCGTCTGCCCCTGCGTATGCCGTTGATGATGTCCTTCGCCACATGTTCGGGGGTCTGCACCGGGAAGGGTTTGTCCATATCCGACGTGGTATCGTTCCTGAAGAAACCGGTATCCGTCGATACGGGATAGACGGTGACGAAAGATATGTTATCGGGCATCTCGAAGTCCACCGCGGTGGAGAAACCGTTCATCGCGAACTTTGTGGCACTGTACAGTGCGAACCCGGGCATGGACGTCTCGCCCATGGCCGAATCCGTGAGCACGAACATGCCCCTCCTGCCGGCGAGATGTTCCAGCATCTTCTCGTACGAGTATATGGGGGACAGAGTGTTGACGCCGAATATCCTCTCGATGTGGTCCCAATCGGGCCGGTCTATGACCTCGTAGTACGGGAATCCCGCGTTGGCGACGAAGATGTCTATCGTCCCCATGAAGGCCTCCGCCTCCGAGAACAGACGGTCCACGCCCTCCTTCACGGACAGGTCGCATATGACCGGGTGCACCCTGTCCGAGGCCATGCCGGCGATCTCGGAATCCCTGATGTCCGCGGCGACGACCGTACATCCCTGTTCGAGGAACCCTTTCAGAAGACAGGCGCCGATGCCGCTGTTGGCCCCGGTCACGACCACGTGTCTGCCTGCCAGATCCCTGTATCCCTGCATGACCGGGGATTGGCGGAGGACGTTATAAAACTTGCAAGGGGAGAGATCCCCCTTACGGGGGATGTGAGAGGAATACCAAGTCCAGCGATGGTTGATACCGGAGGTATCGAGGATTTATGAGGATTACAATGAGCTCTGGACCTGGATTTGTAAGAAAGTTTTGAAAGACGGGCAGAGCCCGTCTGTTTAAGCTCAGAATCCGTAGGACTTGGGCTTGAAGTTGGGGACGTCGTCCTGGTACTTCTTGACACAGTAGTCGTAGAACTTGTCCTCATCGTCAGGCAGTGCCTCGAGCTCGACGATGATCTTGTCGAGGACATCGAGCTGCTTCTTGGTGAGGATGAGCTCCTTCTTGTCGTAGCCCTCACGGACGATCTTGGCTCCGGTGATACCGGCTGCCTTTGCACGGAGGTAGTAGTTGTCTCCGTTGTCCGCGATTGCCTTTCCGACCTTCCATGCGTTGTCGTAGGCGAGGACGTATCCCTCGGGTCCACGGGTCCTGTCGGAAAGCATGTAGAGGTCCCTGAGGGTCTTCTCCTTTCCGGCTGCGATGGAGGTGTTCATGAGGGCGACCTCGTATCCGAGGGATCCGAGCCAGCACTGGACGGAGGATCCACCGAACTCGGGGTGGTACTCGACGGACTCGTTGGACCAGACATCACAGCACTGGGCCATCATGTTACCCTGAAGGTCTGCGTGTGCGCACTGGCAGTTCTTACCCTCCTGTGCTGCGGGCTGACCGGTGATCGACTTGACGATGACACCCTCGTAACCGCAGTCCTTGTCGGGTCCTGCTGCTCCGCACTCGCATGCGACGAGAGTCCTTGCGGCGGAGATGCACCTGGTGACGGCAGAGAAGGTCTTCTGGACATCGTTGTCGAGCATTCCTCCTGCCATGAACATGGAAACGTTCGCTCCGGAACAGTTGGTGTCTCCACCGAGTGCGGTTCCGTTCTTCTTGGCGATGTTCGCCATCTCGGTCCAGATGTACTCCATGTCGATGGATCCGAGGTAACCGACTCCGAACAGGAAGGCGGTGATGTCTCCGTGGGTGACTGCGTAGTCGGCGAACTCTTTTCCACCGACGGACTCGACGGAAAGGAGGTCTCCGCCGTTCTCGCAGACGATCTCACAGCACTCCCAGAACTTCTCGGGGTAGCTGAACTTGGAGTCCATTCCGTCCCTGAGTCCCTGGTCTGCCTCACGCTGGTCGGGGATGGTGTGCCTGACAGCGAGGTTGATTCCGTACTCCTTGTGGTACTTCTCGGTGATCGCCTTCTGACCGGCGACGACGGAAGCTCCCATTCCCTTGACGGTTCCCATCTGGGAGACCCACTCGGTCTCGAGCTGGAGGTTGGGGAATCCGAGGGTGAGTGCTCTCTCGATTGCATCTTTGGAGATGTACTCGACGTACTCCTTGGTGATCCTCTCGACGGACTTCTCGGTTCCGGGCCTGGGTGCGTAGTTGAGCTCGGGAACGACGTATCCTGCTCCGACCTTGATTCCGCATCCGTAGGAGACAGGCTTCTTCGCGTGTCCGAAGACCATGTCGTCCGCACTATCATATGCCATCTTAGTGAACTTAGCCATGTTTAAGCACCTCCAACAATTGCGTCCCACTCTTCACGGATCTTCTTCCAGTCGTATCCGGCAAGGACCTTCTCTGCGATCAGAGGGGTCATGGGGGCCTTTGCGGAATAGATTCCAAGGTCGAAAGACTCTGCGAAGTCTCTGTTAACCGCTCCTCCTGCTGCCATGTAGGGGATGTTGATTCCCTCGGCCTGGAGCCTGGCTGCTCCGTCCTTCATGGCGGTCATGGTGGTGGTCATGAGTGCGGTACCGGAGACCATGAAGGGCTTCTCGGTCTTGACGGACTCGACGACATCATCGACAGGGACATCCTTTCCGAGGTCGACGACGGTGTATCCTGCTGCCCTCATCATGACGGCTGCGATGTTCTTTCCGATGTCGTGGGGGTCTCCCTCGGCAGCGTGCATGACCATCGTTCCCTTGGTCGCCCTTCCTCCGGGAACCTGCTTCTCTGCGATAGCGATTCCGACTTCCATGACCTTTGCGGCCATCATGATCTCGGGGAGGTAGTAGACGTGCTGTGCGTACAGGAGGGAGACGATCTCCATACCTGCGACCAGTCCGTTGTTGATGATGTCCAGAGGCTCCTTGTTCTTCAGAGCTGCAGTGACTGCAGGTCCGACTTCCTTGAACTTCATGTACAGAACTGCGCTTGCGACGGACTTGAGGTCTGCGTCGGCAGGCAGCATCTTTGCAGCGATCGCCTCAGGCGAATCGTTGTTCTCAGCTTCAGCGTCGTAACGCCTGAGAATCATGCCGTAGTTAATCTTTGTGTCAACCATGCTATCTCACCTCTTTCGATCTGCCTTTCGGCTTCCCGAAGCGGTTAATTGACTATGGATTTGATAGGTATTTAAAGCTCCGAAAAAAACGTCCATTTGTTCGATTTGATACCGTATAAATAGTTTACTATTATAAATTTGCAAACCGCATCCGATCGGACCCGGCACCGTCCGCAGGATCACGCCTCTTATAATATAATCAAACTCTTCTCTAACATGATATATTTCGCCGATTTTGGTAAGAAATATTTTTTCAACCTATGTATAATCGATAAAATATTTGTATAATGTTGTATTATACATCATCATGCCCTCTTTGGTCTATCTGAGGAACAAATCCAACGATCGCATCTATGTCTACAGCAATGTCAGGAGCGGGACCAAGAACGGAAAGGCCGTCTATTCGCGCAGATGCATAGGTCATCTGGACGAAAAGACGGGGGAGATCGTACCCAACAACACCCGCGGATCGTCGCCCACGGCCACCCTCAGATACTCCGGACTGTCGGATGCCATCATGCAGCTGTCCGAACGCGTGGGACTCACCCACGCACTGAAGGTCACGTTCGGCGGCCTCTGGAAGGACATCCTCACATGCGCGATGTACGGACTGACGGGTAACACGGACCTGTCGTCGATAGAGACGTGGTGCATGAGGTTCAATACGCCCGCGGGGAGGGCGCTCACGCAGAAGGACATAGAGGATCTTCTGGGGGAGATCGACGAGGAGGGTATGAACGCGTTCCAGAGGATCTGGAGGAAGAGCGTGAAGGACCGCAACATCATGCACATCTCCGCATCCCCGGTGGCGAGCTATGACAGATACTCGTTCACCTCGATGGTACCTGCGGATGCGGATACGCTGATGACCGTCGACATGGACATATGCTACGGGATCGAGACGCAGCTCCCCATATCGTACAACCTCCTTCCCGGCAAGGTGTTGGACCTCGAGGACATCATCGGTTCCGAGGACAGGTACAGGTGGATCAACCCCTCCGATATCCTATATGTATTGAACAAGGAGTACTGCGAAGGCAACAACGTGAACGTCATGGTGGTCAGCGACAGGAGGTTCACCGTGGAACTTCCCAAGGACCACCATATCTTCAAGACGGTCACGGAGGAGCTGCACGACGACATAATGACGTATGCCAACTACAAGATCTCCACGGGAGGTTCCAATTTCGTCAACACGCACGTGATGGACATCTCCGGGACGCCCTGCTACGCGCACATGTACTACAGCGCGGAGGAGGCCGAGAAGGAGATCGGTTCGTTCCTCACGCTCATCGAGAAATGCCGTATGGAACTTGCCAGCAACCACCTGGTGAACTCCCATACGGAGATCTACGGTATGTTCTTCGACATGAAGGGTCCGGACATGGGGGTGGAACTGAACAGTAACAGCATCATGGAGCACACGAAACGTGCCGGTACCACCATCATCCTCTCGGACGTCATCGTGGACCCGATCCTGGCATTGGACTACATGAACCTGAACCTCTTCGCGGAGAAGACGTTCAACAATCTGGAGAACGAGAGCGACCACCTGAAACTGAAACTGTATCTGAGACACAACCTTGAATCAAGATACTTCATCCAATTCGTCACGCTGATACTCAGGTCCGTGATAAGGAAGTGCCTGATAGACAACAACCTGCGCAGAGATTATACTGTAGAGGATGTGGTGAGGGAGATCAACAACATCGCGATGGTGGACATGTCGGACAGGAAGATCCCCATAAAGGTGGAACTCAACTTCCGTCAGAGACTGTTCCTGGAGGCGCTGGGCATCGATGCGGACGAGTGATCCGCGATCCTGTGGACGCGACGGGACGTACCTCCCGCAGGATCGCCGTCGGATGCGGAAGGACGGGCGCAACCGATATGACATATCACGGGATACGGGATACGATGGATACCGAGGTTTTTATCGTCGGTGCGGGACCGTCCGGACTTTCGGCGGCGCTGTACCTCTCGTCCGAAGGGACGGACGTGACGGTGGCGGACAGGATGTCCCGGGAGACGTACGACAGATACCACAGCATATGCGGTGCGGGCATCAGCGGACGCGCGTTCTCCAAGCTGGAACTGATAGAGCCGTGCCATGTGAGGAACCGTGTGGAGAGGGGCGAACTGATCTTCCCCGGAGGCGTGAAGGTGACGCTGCCCGTGGACGGTTACGTACTCGACAGGCCCGCGTTCCTGAAGGAGCTCAGGGACAGATGCGCAGATAACGGATGCAGGTTCGTACACGATACCGCCGTGTCGGTCACACGCACCGACGGAGGGTTCCTGACCGCATTCCGCAGCGGCGACAGCATATCGTCGCACAGGATAATAGGGTGCGACGGGGCGCACTCCGTCGTCAGAAAGGACCTGTTCGGATGGAGACCCAGAGAGATGATCCCGACCACCGAATGCATCGTCCGCGGAAGGTCGGAACCCATGTTCCGCATGGAGATGGGCGAGAGGTACTGCGGGATGTACCGCTGGGAATTCCCGTCCGGGGATATGGTGTCGATAGGATCCGTGAAGGGTGCCGTGGACACCTCCGATGCCGTACATATAGGGTCGCGCATGATCCCGATAGGTGCGGAAGGGCCGATAGAGAAGGACGGGGCGTATCTCTGCGGGGATTCGGCGGGGATGCCCAACCCCGTATGTGCAGGGGGCCTCATGGCGGGGATGCTGTCAGGACAGGAATGTGCCAGATCCATATTGTCCGGAGAATCGGGAAGGTACCAGAGATGGTGGGACAGGAGCATACTGTCCTCCGAGAGGTTCATGATGTTCCACGACAGGATAAAGGAGTGGGACGACGAGGAATTCATAAGGGCGAGCAGACCTTTCAGGGGATGCAGGAACATCTATCTGACCGGCATCAAGGCGCTGCTCACGCAACCGAGATATGCACGCGAGTACATAGGCTGCCTGCAGACGTTCAGACATTCATGGTGATCACGATGGGAGTTGACGAGGAGATCAGGACCCTTGACGCAATACTGAAAGAGAAGAATGCCGAGCTCAACGCGCACAAGAGGTCCAGGGACAAGTTCCAGGAGAGCGCACGCAACAGTCAGATCAAGAGGGACAACTTCAGGGACATGTCCCGCGATCTGATGAAGAAGAACTCGGAGCTCAGGAAGGAGAGGGACAGATACAACGAGCTCACGCGCCAGGCGAAGAGCGACCGCGAGAACATCAAGATCAGGATAGAGGAGCTCAGGGCCGACGGCGTCAGGGACCTGGAAGCTTTGAAGACGGAGAGGGATGCGTTCCACAGACAGGTCGTGGAATACCACGCCAAGTCCCAGGACATCCATGCGCGCATAGAGGAGAACAACGAGCGCATCGACACGATGAAGAGGCTCGCCGACGAGGCCCACGAACAGTCCATCAAGTTCAGGGAGGCCGCGGACAAGGAGCATCAGGAGTTCGTCAGATGCCTCGAGGAGATCAGGCGCATAAAGGACGAGCTCCCGGACGACCTCTGACACGGAACGCCTGCGCGCACGCCGGATATATGCGCGCGGGCAAGTATCCTTTTATTCCCCCATGTCAATGCGGCGGACAGTGGGAAAATGGTGTTCAACTTTTTGAAGGACAGCAAGGATCTGTTCGGTGAGGCACAGGAGCTCATCAGACAGAAGGAGTTCCAGAAGGCCTACAAGAAACTCTCCGCCGCCATCGACAAGGGAACGGACAAGGCCGATGTCGCACGTGCGATGATGTGCTTCATAAAACTCGGCGAATCGCTCAACGACGCGGGCGCGTACACCCAGATGGCCGAGGCCCTCGGCAAGGTCGGGGACAGCTTCACCTTCGGACTCACCGAGTTCGATACCGCCAGGCTCAAGGCGGAATGCGAGGCCATGGCCGACGCCGTGAGGGCACGCGGGATCTCCGCCTCGGGAGTGGACGGGGTCGGCGACAAGGGTAAGAGGCTCATCGACGCGGCGCTCAAGATAAACACCAACGTCGGCAACGAGACCCTCCTCGTCAACGAATACTTCAACAACAGCACCATGAGCGGTACCAGACTGTCCCTCACCCTGCTCGCGGAAGGCAACGAATGCCTTGCGGAGGCCACGTTCTGGTCCGATCCCAAGAAGGCCGCGGAGTATCAGCAGATCGCATACAACTACAGGCGTCAGCTGGGGGAATCCGGGGAATACAACCAGAGGAAGATCAAGGAGTACACGCAGTCCTGCACCTGTTGGATCTGCGGCAGGCAGGCCACCGGGGAGGGGCTCCACTTCTTCCGCATGAGCGCGGACATCAGTCCCGAACAGGCGAGGAAGGACTCCGATGAGATCATGCCGTCCGTGGATGACGAGATGGAATCGATCTACGTGTGCAGGGCATGCTACTCGTCCATATCGCGCAGGTCGGATGCCATCGCATCGGAGTACCACCAGCGCAGTCTGGATGAGATAAGGAACCTGGAGGCCAGGATGAGGATGGAGATAGCACGTCTCGACAGCCGCATCACCTCCGTCAGCATGAGGAAGTGACATGGACGACGTGGTAGCACTCAGGTGCAAGTACTGCGGAGCGCCGCTGGACGAGACGCAGGTGAGATCGGACGCACAGTTCGTCACCTGCGAGTTCTGCGGGACCACGCAGCAGAGGATCGACGCACGCAAGTACATGGAGGACATGGTCAACCAGGTCAAGGACTGGGTGGCCAAATCCATGCCTGTCGGATTCGGTTCCGGCGGGATGGAGAACGTGGACCCCGTGGCCAGGCACAGCATATTCGTCAAGGACGTACGTCCGAAGCTGGTGGCGGAGCTCGATCAGTTCAGGTTCAGCAACATGTCCCTCCTCGGGAACTGCCTCCTGGCCATGCCGTTCAGAACGGCTAGGACATACAGACCGGATTACACGCCCAACTGCGCGTTCGAGTTCAACGCCAAGGCGAGGTCCGTCGCCCCGATGGCCGTATCCGATGAGGACAAGGAGATAATCGACGAGGCGACGGTGATCTCCGAATCGTACGCATTGGTGGCCAACAACCTCAATCTCCTGGCCGAGAAGAAGGACGGCAGATGGGGCATCATGGCCAAGAACTACAGGGAGAGCTCCAAGACCCTGTCCAAGAACAAGAAGTACAGTCTCCCGTCCCGGAGGTTCGACGCCCTCGGCGATGTCTGCGAGGGATTCGAGAGGATCATGTCCGGCAACGCCGCGGAAGCACTGACCGACGTGAGGAGAGGGAAGGACAAGCTCATGGCCATCTACGACAACGTCATGTCCGATCCCCAGTTCATGCTGATGTTCTCGGCGTTGGAACAGGAGGTCAGCATAACGCGCATGGCGGAGGACATGCTGCTGTGTTCCGAGAACAGCGGGAAGGACATCGTACAGATGATGGACATCGTCGACAGGGTGATGGACGTCTCCGATGCAGGGGGAGGCAAGTGGAACTACCTCCTCAAGGGACAGGACAGGTATTGGGAGGTGTTCGGCAGCATCTCCGACGCTATATCCGCCACCGCGGACGGCACGATACCCGTGGCCGCGGGCGACGGGGACATACTCATGCCGTTCTGGGAGGTGGATCTGAGATACACGTTCACCACCGGCAAGCTGTGGAAGAAGAAGAGCGTCGAGGTGAAGGAGGACCTGCTGATCTGTGCGGACTTCCCCGGGAGCGACGACTGCCTCAAGAGACCCTCCAGGGCGGTCACCGACATCTTCGCGGACCGTCCGGAATGCTCCGCGAAGGACAGCTTCCTCGGGAACGAGGTCAGCATCAGTGCCGGACAGGGCATAGGCAGGATACAGGACTCCGTATCCGATGCGGGTGCGGGATCCAGGAAGGTTATACTTCCGATGAGCACCAAGCGCGAGGCCGAGAAGCTCATGATGGCATATCTGGACGAACGTGCGGGCACCATACAGCAGTTCAAGCTCTGCGACCCCGTGGTCAGCAGACTCATCTATGTGCCCTGCAGGCTGCAGGGGAACAGGTTCGTGCTGCCGAAGGACTTCGGCGTACTCGTGCCCGAACACATCAAGGATTTGGACGGATCATCGGTCCTGATGGTCTGAACGTGAAGGAGTGGAAGACATGGGATATGACGATACGGTCATGGATGCATCCAAGGAGAACAGGGGCATTTTCGAGAGGATCTGCCTCTGGATCCCGGGATACAGAGGGTACAGACAGAAGAACATCAGGAGGGACGTGGACAAGGAGGTCCGCGCACAGGTCGCGAGGACCATCGAGGGGTCCAAGACAGTGCTCTCCAACATACAGAGGGGAGCGGCGGAGCTCGGGGACATCCAGACGGCCAAGGCCGTCGAGAGGATCAGGATCAAGACCGATACCTACCTGAAGAACATAGAATCCGCCGAGGCGGGATACTCCGGTATATGGGAGGTCACCAAGACCAAGGAAGGGGAACTGGAAGCGGTCATGGAATGGGATGCGAAGCTCATCGAATCCGGACAGGACCTCAAGAAGCTGCTCAACGCGGTCATGGACAAGGTGGACTCCGGAAGCTCCGATATCAAGGCCGACCTGAGGGAGGTGGAGAGATTCCTCGACGACCTCGACGCCGGTCTCGGCAAGAGGATGCAGGTCATCCGCGGACTCTCGGAACCGGAGACCGAGAAGGAGAGCAGGATCGGCAAACTGGCCAACAAGCTGAGGTGATACAGGATGGCAGAGAGAACCAATGTCATATCATGGAACAACCCCGGGAAGGACGACCTCCTGTGGGAGTACGATCAGGAATACATAAGGACGCTCAGCTCGCTCACCGTGAACGAGTGGCAGTGGGCGGTGTTCATCAGGGACGGACAGATCCTCCGCGTGTTCGACGCCGGAAGGTACGAGCTCACAACGGCGAACTTCCCGTTCCTCACCAAGATCTACGAGAAGGTCCTCGGTTACAAGGAGGACGTCTTCAAGGCGAAGGTCATCTTCATCTCGAAGAAGCAGTTCCAGGGCAAGTGGGGCGTCAGGACCATGTGCAAGGTCGCACAGAACTACGAGGCGCCCATCCCGCTCATGGGTAACGGTGACTTCACCTACCGCGTGTCCGATCCCGAGACCTTCATCACCCAGATGATCGGCGGAGGCAGGTCCTTCGACAGCGCCTCCGTGGCCGCGTTCATGAGGAGCTTCATCAACGAGCAGATAGCGCAGCAGCTCGGGAAGCAGTACTACATGGACGTGTACGGGAACCTGGACGGGGCATCCCTCCTGACCAAGATGAACATCGAGGAGGACTTCAAGAACAGGGGTCTCGAACTCCTGTCCTTCAAGATCGGCAGCGTCTCCACCGAGGAGGCCTACCAGAAGGACATCTACGAGGTGCAGAGGCTCAGGACCGACGTGGGTGCGCAGTACAAGCAGTTCGAGGTCATGGAGCGCATGGCTGATGCCGTCGGTAACTCCTCCGGAGGTGCCGCCGTCGGTACCGGCATGATGCTGTTCCCCCAGATGATGCAGCAGCTCAACCAGCAGACCATGCAGGGCAACATGCAGCAGCAACAGCAGCCCAAGGTGCTGTGTCCGTACTGCGGCAATCCGAACGATTATCCGTACAAGTTCTGTGGGAACTGCGGACAGCCGTCCCCCCAGATGAGACAGCAGCAGCCTCCGGCGGCACAGCCCGCCGCGGCGCCGGCCGGTGCACCCACAGGTGCGCCCAAGACGTACAACAACTGTCCGTACTGCGGCGAGAGCCTTGCGGGACTTCCCAAGACCCCCAAGTTCTGCCCGTACTGTTCGGAACAGCTGATGTGAGGACAAAAGGGGGAGAGATCCCCCTTTAAACCGTTTGATGATCCGTTTTCGAGAAGGACATATGGCATCGCATCCGCCATGAAGGCGGATGTATTTTGAATTGTAATGCGTAAATACGCACTACTGTTCAAATTATATTTCTGTCCAGCAGGAAGTCGATCACATTGATGTGCAGGATGCCCTCATCATCCAACCACCTGTTACCGACATCGGCACGGACGACGATCTTCCTGAAGGAATCGCCGGTATGTCTGAATTGGATCGTCTCGGAACGCATCTTCCCGTCATCGGGGATGGTGAATGCGGATTGGATGTAGATCCTCTCCCCGTACCTGTTTGCGATGAAATCGATCTCCTTCATGATGCGGACGGACTTGCCGTCCTCATCCTTCGAATTGATGATGACGACGCCCACATCCACCGAATAACCCCTTATACGGAGTTCATTGTAGATCGCGTTCTCCATAAGGTGCGTGATCTCCTGCTGTCTGAAGTTCAAACGTGCATTGCGCAGACCGAGATCCTCGCAGTAATACTTCTGCGGATAACTGAAATATCTCTTTCCCTTGACATCATAACGCTGCGCTTCCGAGTAAAGGAATGCATCCTTCAGAAGATCGATATACGTCCTTACCGTGCCCTCGCTCACATCTTTGAAATGAGATGATATCTGTCTGGGGTTGGTCAAAGAGCCTATGTTGGAACTGATGAAATCGATGATTCCCTCCAGAACCTCCGGGTGATCTATCCTGTGCCTTTCTTTGATATCTCTGATGTATGTCTCGGTGAACAATGACCTGAGAT
>JBJEZZ010000014.1:0-21667 GCA_051887655.1 Candidatus Methanomethylophilaceae archaeon
TGTCCGGCGAATCTGAACACGACGAACGATACCAGGGTGCATGCGATGATGTTGGCGATGAATGTGGCCATCGGGAATGCGGAGGAATCCACCATCCTGGATATCCCGTATCTGGTCATGGCCCCCAGCGCACCGCCCAGGGCCACCATGGCGAAGGCGACGGCCGTACCGGTGTCCATGTGCCAGTGTATGCAGGTAATATATTAAGATTTGAGCCGTTACACCATTCATGTATCTGACGAACGAAGAGCAGGCGATCCTCGACGGGGAATCCGGTGAGGGTGCGCAGAAGGCGATGGAGCTGGTCGTCGCGCTGGGGAAGATCTACCGTGCGGACGGGTTGGTGGACATCACATCGGCACATCTGTCCGGAGCGTCCTACAAGACCATCGGCGACGGCGGCCTGAAGTACCTGGAGGACATGGTGGCCGGAGGCGCCAAGGTATCCGTGAACAGCACACTGAACCCCATCGGTATGGACAGGGAGAGGTGGGCGGAGATGCACATCACGGAGGACTTCGCCGTCAAACAGAACAGGATAGTGGAACTCTACGGCATGATGGGCATCAGGACCACATGCTCATGCACCCCCTACGTGGGACCCAACGTACCGAAGCTGGGCGACCATGTGGCCTGGGCCGAATCGTCCGCCCTGTCGTACGTGAACTCCATGATCGGTGCACGCACCAACAGGGAGGGCGGACCCGGGGCGTTGGCCGCAGCCATCCTCGGGAAGACCGCCGATTACGGATTGCACAAGGATGAGAACAGGAGGCCCACCGTGGTCATAGAGGCGGATATAGGTGATACATTGTTCGAACATTCCCTCCTTGGACAGGCCGTCGGTATGAGGGTCGGAGGAGGCATACCCTACTACCGCGGGATAAGGCCCGGGGTCGAGGAGGGGAAGACCATGGCGGCGGCGATGGCGGCCGCCGGTGCTGTGGCGATGTTCCATGTGGAAGGTGTCACGCCCGAAGCGTCAAATTATGACGTATCCGACCTCGACGTGATACACATCGGGAAGGATGAATTGAAGGATGCGTACGAGAGGATCAACACCGTGGACGATGTGGAACTCATCGCCCTGGGATGTCCCCATCTGACCGAGAGGGAGATCCACGAGATCGCCATGCTGCTCAAGGGCAGGGAGAAGAAGGGGGATACGGAGATCTGGTTCTGTACGTCCAAGGAGATACGCGACAGGTGCGCCGACGACGTGAGGATACTGGAGCGTTTCGGTCCCGTGCTGGCGGACACCTGCATGGTGGTCGCTCCCATCGAGGGGACGTTCTCCCGCACCGGTACGAACTCGTGCAAGGCGGGGAACTACCTTCCCACGCTGTGCTCGCAGAAGGCCATGTGCCGCGACATCGTGGACCTGATGAAGGTGATATCATGATGCTGGAGGGCAGGACGATCTCCAAAGGTACCGCATCCGGGAAGGTCCTCAAGCTGGAGGGGCCGCTGAGCTTCCTCGGGGGAGTGGACGGTTCCACGGGGGAACTGAGGGTGGAGAAGGAGGGCAACGTGTCCGGGAGGATACTGGTGTTCCCCAGAGGCAAGGGGAGCACGGTGGGTTCCTTCGTGATGTACGACCTCATGGTCCACGGCAAGGCCCCCGCCGCCGTGATAAACTCCTCGGCGGAGACCATCGTTGCCACCGGGGCTGTGATATCATCCATACCGATGGTGGATTCCATCGACGTCTCGCTCATACATGACGGGGACGACGTCACGGTGGATGCGGATTCCGGTACCGTCACGATCGACGGCGTCAGATGTGTGGATTCGTCCTCGTCCGTCGTCCTGATCGGCGACAGGTTCGTGATGCTCCACAGGCCGGATTCGGCACGTTCGTACCCCGGAAGATGGTCCCTCGTATCCGGGAAGGCGGAGGAGGGGGAGACCCCTCTGGAGACCGCGGTCAGGGAGATACGCGAGGAGACCGGCATGACCGTCGGGGAACCGCTTGCAAGCATGGATCCCGTGATGGTCAGGGAGGGCGACATCATATGGAGGGTCACCCTCTTCGTGTTCAGGGCCCCCGACGATGCCGTTCCGGACATTGACGGCGAGAACACCGAATACAGGTTGTGCTCGGTCGGGGATCTGGACGGGATGGAGCTGGTGCCTCTCACGAAAGGGATGGTATCGGATATCCTGGGGAGGATCTGATGTTCGGGGACGCACATCTGCATTACAAGGGTTTGTGCTATGACGGTATAGAGGATGCGTCCCTGCTCTGCGTATGTGCCGCGGAACTCTCCGACTGGGACAGGATACTTTCCGTACCGGACGTCCGTGTGGTCAAATCCTACGGTATACACCCGTGGTATGCGGACCAGTGGGACCGTGAGGCCGGGGAGAGACTGAGGTCCCTCCTGGACGACGATCCCAAGGCCGGCGTGGGTGAGATAGGTCTCGATTACGGGAGGGGGGACGCCGTCATACAGGCCACCGCCTTCACCGAACAGCTGATCATCGCGTCCGAGTACGGAAGATTCGTTTCCGTGCACAATGTCCGTTCGGAGGGCCTCATACAGAAGATCCTCAAGACGGACGGGAAGGGATGCGGATCCATCATCATGCATTCGTTCTCCGGACCCATAGGGAGCATACCGTCGTTGGTCTCCAACGGATGTTACTTCTCGGTGTCGCCGAGGCTGATGCTGAAGTCCCGCGCGAACGCGGAACTGATATTGGACAGGATCCCGGAGGACCGTCTCCTGATCGAGACGGACGCCCCCGACGTGCCCGGAAGCTTCACCGACATGGGGACGTTCATGGCCGACATCGCGGAGATCAAGGGCGTCTCCGTGGAGGAGCTCGCCGGTCTGACACTGTCCAATCTGAGAGAGGCCGTCGGATGAACGGCATGTCCGACCGTACCTCCATCCTCCTCGGCGAGGAGGGCGTACGGAGGCTGGCCGATTCCACTGTGATCATCGCGGGCGCGGGGGCCGTAGGCGGATACGTATTGGAAGGATTGGTCCGCGCGGGTGTGGGACATATACGCGTCATAGATGCGGACGTGTTCTCCGAGAGCAACATGAACCGTCAGATACTCGCCACCACGGACACGATCGGAAGGAACAAGGCCGAGGTGGCCGCGGAGAGGGCGAGGTCGATCAATCCCGATATCGACATCGTGCCAGTATGCAGCATGGTGTCCGAGGAGACGGTGCCTGATCTTCTGAGGGAAAGACCGGACGTCCTCGCCGATGCGATAGACACGATAGCCCATAAGGTGTCTCTTCTGCGCTATGCCGCGGAGAACGGGATACCCACATTCTCATCCATGGGCGCGGCCCTGCACACGGATACACTGGCACTGAGGGCGGCCACGCTGAGGCGCACCAAGGTGTGTCCGCTGGCATCGGCCGTACGTTCCAAGCTGAGGGACCTGGATACGTCGAACATCATGTGCGTCTACTCCGAGGAGCCTCCGGCGGCCAGACCGGATTCCCGCGACGGTCACGGCAAGAGCATATTGGGTTCCCTGCCCACGGTCCCCGCGGTGTTCGGCATGACGGTCGCCAATCTGATCATCATGCATCTCGTATCCGATATCTGACAGAAAATTGGGTAAGTAGTTTTCCGGAGGGGCTGTGCCCCTCCTTCAGCATGCGAAGTAGCCGTGCGTCCTCAGCATCCTCTTCTTGATCAGGTGCGATCCGAAGAAGTACACCGCACCGATGAACGGCATCCACAGCAGTGCCCACAGAGGTACGGCTATGAGGTCCGTGCACGAGGATATTGCTTCCCAGAGGGGTCCGGTGAAGGGCAGGCAGGTTCCGACGGCCAATGCGATGATCGTCGTCGCCACCAGGATCTTGGAGGACCATGCCTGGAAGAACGGCAGCTTGTTGGTACGCACGATATGGATGGACCATACCTGCATCCAATACTGCTCTATGCACCAGAGGGACTGGAACAGTACGGCTATCGGCAGGAGCTCGTCCACGTCGCTGAGGGGCGCTCCGCTGAGCACCGCCTGCGATGCGTTGGTCACTCCCGCAAGCGCGGGGAAGTCGGCTATGACGGATTCCGGGATGGTGACGGCGACCGTGGGTAGGACGACCCAGATGAAGAACGCCCATGACATGAGGTCCGTCACGACGCACATGGGACCGTATCTGAACATGACCGATTTGAGATTGGGCGCATCCCATTTCCGCGGTTCCTTCACGAACTCGTCATCCACCTTGTCCCAGCAGATGAAGATGCATGCGAAGTCGTTGATGAGGTTGAAGATGAGGATCATCACCCCGCCCATGGGCTCGAAGTTGAAGAACAGGGTACCTAGGATGAGCGAGAACATGTATCCGAAGTTGATCGAACCGATCATCTTCACGTACTTGATGGAATTGACGTAGACCTTCCTTCCCTCGATGGCACCCGTCTTTAGGATACCGAGGTCCTTCTCGAGGAGGATCATGCTGGCGGTCTCCTTCGCGATGTCGGTACCGGTATCGACGGAGATGCTGACATCGGCGTTCTTCATGGCGATGACGTCGTTGATACCGTCACCCATGAGTCCCACGGTGTGTCCGTTGGATTTGAGCGCCTGTACGATCCTCGACTTGTTGTCGGGACTGAGTCTGGCGAAGATGTTCGTGTTCTCCACGGTCTGTCTGAGCTCGTCGTCGCTCATGGCGTCGATCTGTGTCCCGACCACGAAGTTCTCCGAATCGATGCCGATCTGCTCGCAGACGTGCTTCGAGACGTATTCGTTGTCGCCGGTGAGGACCTTGACGGCGATGCCGTACTCTTTCATGTCCTCGATCGCCTTCCTGGCGGTGGGTTTCACGGGGTCGCTGAACACGATGAATCCGGAGATGATCAGATCGGACTCGTCGTCGCTGGAGAATTCGGTCTTCCCGTGGGGGAGGTACTTGTGGGACACTCCCAGCACGCGCATTCCCTTCCCGCTGTACCATTCGACGAGACCCAGCATCTCGTTCACGGTCTTGCTGTCGAGGGGTGTGATGTTGCCGTCCGCATCCAGGTATCCGGACGAGATGGACAGGATCTCCGGCATGGCACCCTTGGAGATCATGATGTCGATGTCGTCGTCCTGTTTCACGATGACGGTCGCCCTCCTCCTGTTGAAGTCGAAGGGGATGTCCCCCACGTACTCGTACGCATCCAGTTTCTCCTCGAGTCCGTTCTCCTCGGCGTACTCGTCGAGGGCCCAGTCTATCTGGTTGGTGGCGGATTTGAGGTAGCGGGAGTTGAGGCAGGCCATGAGCTCCACGGAACCCCTTGGGTTGCCGTAGATGTCGTTGCAATCGTGGACGGAGATGCGGTTCTGCGTGAGGGTACCGGTCTTGTCCGAGCAGAGGACGTCCATGGCACCGAAGTTCTGGATGGATGTGACGTCCTTCACGATGACCTTGTTCTTCGACATGTCGATGGCACCCTTCGCCAGGTTAGCGGACACGATTGTGGCCAGCATCTCGGGCATGAGTCCGATGGCGAGCGTCAGTGCGAAGGTGACCGCACTGAGCGTGCCCTCGACGGTGAAGGTCCCGTAGGTCATGTAGTCCTTGACCATCATGATCAGGAAGACCGGGGGGACCATCAGGTACATGATCCTCAGGAGGACGTTGACGATGGACTTGCTTCCCTTGTCGTAGGTGGTGGGTGCCTTCTTGCGGGTGAGCTTCTCGGCCATCGATCCGAAGATGGTGTCGTCCCCGACGGATATGACGATCGCCTCGGCCGAACCGCCGATGACGCTGGATCCCATGAAGGCAAGGTTGTTGTGTCCGAGGACGTTGATATCTGTATCATCTTTATCCGCATACTTCCTCACGCCTCCGGATTCGCCGGTGAGTGCGGATTGGTCGACCTGGAGGTGGTTGGAACTTATGATCCTGACATCCGCGGGGACCATGTCTCCGGTGTCGAGGATGATGATGTCACCGACGACCAGTTCCTTGGAGTCGATCTCGATCTCGGCGCCCTCACGGCGTACCGTGATTATGGTGGTCACCATGCTCATCAGTTTGGCCGCCGCTTTGCTGCTGCGGGTCTCCTGGATGAAGGTGACGGAACCGCTGACGAGGATCAGTGTGGTCAGGATCACGAAGTAGATGATATCGGGATCCAGGATCATCCACATTATGTCGATGATTCCAAGGGTTATGATGAATATGTTCACGAAGGAGCGGTAAAGTCTCTTGAGGGTGGCATATCTGTTGTTGTTGGAGATCTCGTTCCTTCCGTATTTGATACGGGAGGTGGTGATCTCCTCGTTGAAATGACCCTCCGGACGGCTCTCATACTGTTCCATGATCGTGACCACGTCCGAGGCCGCGGCCACACTCATTCTGTCTTCTGGATACGACGAGCTGATTGCCACGAAAGGCGAACCTCCATTTCACGACTTAAAACAATCCCTCGCGCATCCCTCCGGTGTGCGGGATATCGGTGCGTAAGGCCTTCCGGGGCAGATAATGCGGGGGAGGGGGGACCCCTCTCCCGGTATGGTTTGGATCAGAGCGGGGTGACCCTGATGGTCACGTCCTTACCGGTGATGTCCCAGACCTTGGCGCCGTCGCCCTCCAGGGAATCGGACAGGACGATGCTCTTGGCCCTGACCTCGCCGGAGATGAAGTCCTTCCAGGTGGAGAAGAGCCTGTTGAGGTACTCCTCCGCTCCCACCTCGATGTCGATGTACTGCTCGACGTTGAGCTTCATGTCCTTGCGCATCTGCTGGATCCTGCGGATGAGCTCCCTTGCGTAACCCTCCGCCTCGATCTCGGGGGTGACATCGAAATCGATGACGATCTGTCCGTCGCTGTAGTCGCAGGGCTCCTTGTCCCTGGGCATCCTGTCGGACTGGATGTACACGATCTCCTTGATGTTGCCCTGCTGTTTCAGGACATCCTCGAACATGCGCACCGCATCGTTCGCCGCGGCGTCCTTTCCGCAGACGTACACCTGCTTCAAAGGCCATCTGAGCTTGGATCCCATCTTGGCCCTTTCGGTGGCGATGGTCTCGACGAGCTCCTGGATCACGGACATGTTGTGCTCGATGTCCTCCCTGATGAGGGACTCGTCGCACTTCGGCCAATCCTCCATGTGGATGGTGAGCAGCGTTCCGCCCATGTGCCTGTAGACCTCCTCCGCGATGTGCGGGGTGTACGGTGCCATCGCGATGGCGGTCTGCATGATCGCGTAGTGCAGGGTGCAGTAGGATGCGGTCTTGTCGTTCCTGGATGCCTCGTCCTCGGTCCAGCTGCGGTCCCTGATGAGCTTGACGTACCATTTGGAGAGGTCTTCCATGATGTAGTTCTCCAAGGCACGCGCTCCCTTGTGGAGCTCCCTGGATTCCAGGGCCGCGGTGACGGCGGCCTTCATCTTCTCGGTCCTGGAGAACATCCAGCGGTCCTCGTCCCTGAGGTATCCGTCGATATCCTTCAGAGTGTATTCGGCGGGGTCGAAGCCGTCGATCTCCATGTACATGGACGCGAACTTCACGACGTTCCAATAGGTGTTGAGGACCTTCCATGCGTTCTTGGGTCCTTCCTTGAGCGGCGGGTTCTTCTTGGTGTCCCACTGGAAGCATGTATCCTCCCAGGGTGCGTTGGCACGTACGGAGTACAGCCTCATGGCGTCCGCTCCGAACTCCTTGATGACCTCCTTGGGTTCCACCACGTTCCCGAGCGACTTGGACATCTTCTGGCCCTTGGGGTCCAGCATCCATGCGTGCATCATGACCTCGTCGTAGGGTGCCTTGTCGAAGGAGATCACACCGGCTCCCAGCTGGGAATAGAACCATCCCCTGGTCTGGTCGTGGGCCTCCACGATGAACTTCGGGGGCCACCAGGTGTCGTACTCGTCCTTCTTCGCCGGGTATCCCAGGGATGCCCATGCGGCGACTCCGGAATCGAACCATACGTCGAGGATGTCGGGTACCCTGTGCATGGTCCTGCCGCACTTGGGGCACTTGAACGTGACCTTGTCGATCCAGGGCCTGTGGATGTCCATGCCCTCGGTGTACCCGTCCGCTCCTTCGAGCTCGGAGATCTGACCGACGGCCTTCCTCTCGCCGCACTCGCACTCCCATACGGGGATCGGGATCCCCCAGTACCTCTGCCTGGATACGCACCAGTCCCTGGCGCCCTCCACCCAGTTCTTCTCCCTGGTGGAACCGGCCCAGTCGGGGACCCATTTGACCCTGTCGATCTCGGCGAGCATCTCGTCCTTGACCTTGGGGACGGTGATGAACCACTGCCTGGTGTTCCTGTAGATGATGGGGGTCTTGCACCTCCAGCAGTGTCCGTACCTGTGCTTGATCTTCTCGGTGTTGAAGAGGACGCCCTTCTCCTTCAGGAGCTTGATGATGTCCTCGTTGACGGTCTTGACCTTCCTGCCCGCCATGAGGGGGAACGCGTCGGTGTACCTTCCGGATTCCCCGACGGGGCAGAAGGGCTCCATGCCGTATCTCTTTCCGGTGTCGTAATCGTCCGGACCGAAACCGGGCGCGGTGTGGACGAGACCGGTGTTGTCGTTCTCGACGTAGTCGGCGTTGACCACTTTGTAAACGTATTCGGACCTCTTCAGGACCGCGGGGTCGATGTCGAACGGCGGGATGTATGCCATCCCGACCATGTCCTTGCCCTTGTATCTCTCGAGGATCTCGAACCTGTCGAACCCGCCCTTCTTGGTGACGTACTCCGCCTGGGATTCGAGACAGATGACCCTGTCCTCGCATCCCTCGCCGATCAGCCTGATCTTCGCATAGTCGAAGTCGGGGTGCGCTGCGATGGCCATGTTGGACGGGAGGGTCCAGGGCGTGGTGGTCCAGATGAGGAGGGACGTCTCGGGCTCGTCGACCAGGGGCATCCTGATCATGACGGACGGGTCGGTCTCATCCCAGTACTCGATCTCGGCTTCCGCGAGTGCGGTCTCGCATCTGGGGCACCATGTGACCACCCTGCTGCTGGAGTCCAGGAGTCCCCTGTCGTATGCGCGCTGGATGGTCCACCATGCGGATTCGATGTAGTCCTTCCTGAGCGTCTGGTAGGGGTGTTCCCAATCCATCCAAACTCCGAGCTCCTTGAACTCGTCGGTCATGCTCTTGTGGAGCGACAGCGCATGGTCCCTGCAGGTGTTGACGAAGTTGTCGATACCCACGACCTCCTCGATCTCCTTCTTGGACCTGATACCGATCTCGTCCGGTTTGCCATCCTTGTTGACCCTGCCGGGTACGGCGATCATCTTCTCCACCTGTACCTCGATCGGCAGACCGTGCATGTCGTAACCGGGCTGGTCGCGGACGTTCAGCCCCTTCATCCTCCAATATCTGAGGAAGATGTCCTTGATGGTCTTGTTGAGGGCCGTTCCCATGTGGATGTGTCCCGTGGTGTACGGCGGCCCGTCCACGAAGTAGAACTTCTCTCCGTTCTCCCTGAGGGCCTTGGTCTTCAGATAAGCGTTGTCGGATTCCCAGGATTCCTGGATCTCCTTCTCGATTGTGGGTGCATCATAATTCGCGCGGACCTGCTTTATCATCGCCTGTCACTTTCCTCTCCGGAACTATCTTGTCCGGTGTGGACGGTTAGGTCCGCTTTCTATATATTAGATATTGTAAGGATACGTCCTTTTGATGGGTAGCCGCGGCCGGATATATCCGGCCTCATAGGTATCGTTCTGTCGTTCCGCATCATGCGGACGTTTTCTCCGTACCATCATGTGCCGTGATCTCTTTTCTTCCGATCTTGTGCGACCGATCCCGGGCCCATGGCATGTCCTGTCCGATGCCTTCGGACGGTCGTTTTCCGATTTGATGTGAGTCTCTGGCCGAGGAATACCAACGCATACGATTTTATTTTTCGTAACAAGAAGTATTAATAACTGAAATTAAATGTGCACATAATGAATAGCAAGGTAATTGCCACGGTAATAGTGGCCGTATTGGTGGTTGCAGGAGCGGGTGCGGCGATAGTCGTCGTCAACAACGACAGGCAGAGCGGACCCTCGGATCTGATAATGGACTACAGGCCCGATACGGCAGGTCAGACATTCACCGACGGTGCAGGCCGCGAGGTCACCGTACCGGATCAACTGGGTCATGGTATCGTGACCATCGGGAGCAGCGGACCCCTGAGGTTCCTGTCCGTGTTCGGACTCAACGACCTGGTCATCGAGACCGATAAGGGCGACGTCACGGACAACCGCAACGGAAGGGCGTACTCCTATGCATACCCGTTCTCCTCTCTGGAGAGATATCATGCAGACAACACGATATCGTCCGCGCTCGTGGAGGACCTCGGTCAGTTGAAACCTAGTCTGGTGATAATCCAGAACAACATCTACACCAGCAACAAGGAGCTGTGCGACAATCTCGCCAAGGTCACCACGGTGGTGGTCATCGAGGCGCAGCAGATGCAGTACATGCTCGATGATGACGGCAAGGTCGCGAGCTACCTCGTCAACAACTTCACCATGCTCGGAAAGGTCCTCGGAAAGGATGCCAGGGCCGCGGAGATCATCGACGGTATCCAGGGGATAGTGGATGACATCGAGTCCCTCTCCTCCGGAACATCCGACAAGAAGGTGTACGTGGCAGGTGTGACGATCAGCGGAAGCAATCCTCTCAACACCACGTTCCCGATCTACATACCGTTCGATCTCACCGGTGTGAACAACGCATACACGGGATCCACGGACAACAAGGTCTCACTCACCGTGGAGGAGTTCACCGTGATGGACATCGACATGATCGTGATCGACCCCTCGTCCGTGGACAAGATCGTGGGCAACACCGGAAGCCAGTACGTCCTCGAGTACCTCTACGGTATCAACAATGACGGCAATCCCGACAATGACATCCCCCTCTATGTGACGGTACCCATCGTCTGGGACAGCATCAACTACGATTGTGCCATGGCGAGTGCGTACTATATAGCACATCTCGTGTACGGTACGTTGACCCTCGAGGAGGTGGAGCAGAAGGTCGTCAACATCTTCACCACGTTCTACGGGGACGGAGGGAAGGATGTACTCAAGGACATGCAGGAGTTCTTCTCGATCAAATCCTCCGGAAGCGGACAGAAGGTACCGATGTTCTCCGAACTGACCATCGTCAAGTCCGGTGACAACTACCTCCTTACAACCGCCTGATGCGATCCGGGGCACATGCCCCGAATCGTATCTCTTTTTTTGGGAATGATAGGATGCTCATCGAGAGGAAAGGATCGACGAAGGCGGCATACATCGGTTATTCCAGGAACAAGACGCTCTTCCTGATCGGAACGGCAGCCCTGCTGGTCCTGCTGATGCTGTTCGCCATCGGTCTCGGAAGCACGAGCCTGTCGTACGGGGACATACTGCATTATCTCCTGTTCCCGGACGACAGCTGGAACTCCACGGTGGTCTGGGACCTTCGTCTCAGGGTGATATTGGCGGCGGTCCTGGCCGGGGCCGCCCTCGGTGTCGCCGGTACCGTCATGCAGAGCATACTGAGGAACCCGTTGGCATCGCCGTTCACGCTGGGTCTGTCCAATTCGGCCGCGTTCGGGGCGGCGTTGGCCATCCTCTTCATGGACGGCGGTCTGATCGTGGGATCGACGGGCGCCTATGCGGTCGTGAACGATCCGATCATGGTCACCCTCTTCTCGTTCGCGTTCGCGATGCTGGCCACCGGCATCATGCTGCTGCTCATAAAACTGACGGAATGCACGCCGGAGACCATCGTCCTCGCGGGATTGGCGATAAGTTCGATATTCTCCGCCCTGCTCGCGTTCCTGCAGTACATAGCCAATGATGTTGCGCTTTCGGCCATCGTATATTGGCAGTTCGGAAGCGTGGACAAGGTCACGTGGGACCAGATCTACATGATAATCGCGGTGCTGTTCGTCGTCGCCTCGTATTTCATCTACAAGCGCTGGGACTACAACGCCATGGAGTCCGGGGAGGATGTCGCGCGCGGTCTCGGCATAAACGTCAGGCTCACGAGGGTGATGGGGCTGACGCTGTCGGCCGTGCTCACCGCGGTGGTCGTCTCGTTCATGGGTGTGATCGGTTTCGTCGGATTGGTGGGGCCGCATATAGTCAAGCGCATCATCGGCAACGACAACAGATTCGTCATCATCGGATCGATGCTGATCGGCGCCCTGGTCCTTCTGATATCGTACATCGTAGGGGCATACGCATTCTACACGGTGATTCCCGTGGGCATCATCACGTCGGCCATAGGCGGGCCGCTCTTCCTGATGATCCTGCTGAGAGGGAGGAAGAAGAGATGATAGACATAAGGAATCTGAGCTTCTCGTACGGCTCGCATGATGTGATCAGGGACGTCTCCTTCCAGTCGGAGGAGAACACCGTGATATCGATACTGGGTCCCAACGGGACGGGGAAGACCACCTTCCTGAAATGCATGTGCGGTCTTCTGAGACCGACGTCCGGGTCGGTGACCGTCGATGGTACGGACGTATCGAAGCTCCGTGGCAGGGAGCTGGCGAAGAGGATAGGTTTCGTCCCGCAGTCCGTCCCGGTCTCCCGTATGAGCGTGTTCGATGCGATCCTAGTCGGCAGGAAACCGTATATAGAATGGGGTGCGACCGATCACGACATAGATGTGGTCACGGAGGTGATCGACATGCTGGGTATGTCCCATCTGTCCCTGAAGTACCTGGACGAGATAAGCGGAGGGGAGTTCCAGAAGGTACAGATCGCGAGGGCCATGGTACAGGAACCCTCGGTCCTGATCCTGGACGAGCCCACGAACAATCTGGACATCTCCAACCAGCATGTGACCATGCATATGATCATGGATGCGGTCCAGTCGCGCGGGATGTGCACCATCATGACCATGCACGACATAAATCTGGCCGTCCACTATTCGGACAAGTTCCTGTTCCTGAAGGACGGGAGGGTCGCGGAATACGGAGGGGCCGAGATCATCACCGAGGAGCTCATCCGCGATGTGTACGGCATGGAGGTGGAGGTCATCGACCACCGCGGCGTGCCGTTCATAGCTCCGTTGGAATCGCGCAAGTACCGTCACGCCTCGGATCATGAGCATCCGCACGATGTGCACGACCATCTGGGGATGATATGACGGGGAGGGGCCGCGGCAGGTCCGCGGCCCTTCCTTCATTTTTGAGAAGAGAAATCGGATTCGTCAGAACGCATCGAGGGAGCACTGCGCCCTCTTCGCCCTGTTGGTCCTGCGGGAGGTCTCGATCCTGTCCAAGACCGCGGTCACCCTGCTCTCGGAGAAATCGTATCCTTTCATGAACTCTATGATGCCGTCGCGGTCCACCGGACCGGACTTGGTCACGTAGTCGTCCGAATAGTGTCCCTTCAGGAATATGTCCCTGATCTCCTGATACTCCGGGATCTCCACTCCGAGATGTGCCAGCGCGTGTTCGATGTCCCCGTGGTCCTTGATGAGTTTAAGGCCTTTCTTGGGACCGATCCCGGAGATGCCCCCGTTGAAGTCGGTACCCATCAGGATGCACATGTCCACCAGCTGTTCCCTGTCTATACCCAGTGCCTCGAGGAATTCATTGGACTCTATGACCTCGGTCTTCACGTCGCGGTACAGGTCCTTGCCGGGGACCTTCCTCCTTCCGGTGATGGTGACGTTCCTCAGGAGCCTGGGAGCACCGAACAGCAGCGAATCGAAATCCTGGGATGCGGATGCCCACACGTCGCCTTTGGCGCACATGTACGCACCCTGTGCCTCTCCGTCGCTGGGCGCCTGCACTATGGGGATGCCCATGAGTCTCAGCAGTTCCACGGATGATTCCCTGATCTCCGGTGTCATCCTGGATGTCTGCTGTGCCTTGGAGAACGCCTTCTTCTCGTCCCCTTCGCGGATGGCCTTCTGCCATTCCAGTTCGGCCTTCTCCCTTCTCTCCTTCCTCTCGGAGATGGTCCCGGATTTCAGTTCGTGGGGTTTCCCGTCGAACACGAATATCGGTTCTATGCCGGCTTCGATGAGGTTCGCCGTACGGTAGAGGAGGCCGGACAGGTGGGACGTGACGCGCCCCTGGTTGTCCGTCAGTGGGTAGCCGTCCGGCTGACGGATGATGGAGAGGAACTGGTAGATGGTGTTGTAGGCATCCACGGCTATGGACTTGCCTCTGATGTCGGCAAGCTCCACGGTTCTCGGTTCCGTCAGTCCGGAGAGGTTGACTCCCATCCGTATACCTCAGCTGGATCCCTTGTCGTCGATGCCGTAAACGAAGATGCCGAACACCATGAACATGAGTGCGACGGCGAGCATCACGGTGGACGCGAACGCGTTCACGAAGGATAGTCCTGCGAACAGTGCAATGAAGATGAATGCGAGTATGTAGACGAGATTCTTCGCATCCGTTATTTTTCCATCCATATCCGTGTATCGCAGGGAAGGATAGATAACTTTTTGCAGAAGGGGTGTGGCGGCTGTTACGGTCAGAATCCCTTCCAGATCTCGATCTCCGCGGCCATGTCCTTCTGTTTGAAGAGGTAGCTGCCAGCGGCGAGGACGTCCGCACCGGCCTCCACGCATCTGCGTCCGGTGTCGCGGTTGATGCCTCCGTCCACGGATATCAGGATGTCCCTTCCGGCGGCATCCGCCATCCTCCTGATCTGCGAGATCTTCTCCGGGCCGTTCTCCCTGAACTTCTGTCCGCCGAATCCGGGCTGCACGGTCATGACGAGCACCAGATCCACATGTTCCAGATATCTCTCTATCTCGGATACGGGGGTGTCCGGATTGAGCGAGATCCCGGGGTGCTTCCCCAGTTCGCGGATCCTCCTTATCGCGCCCATGATGTCGCCCTCGGCCTCCGTGTGGACGGTGATGTAGTCGGCACCGGCCTCGGCGAACTGGTCCACGTACCTTATCGGGTCCTGGATCATCAGGTGGACGTCGAAGGTGATGTCCGAGACCGGCCTTATGGCCTCGACGACGAGCGGCCCGATGGTGATGTTGGGTACGAACATCCCGTCCATAACGTCCAGATGTGCCCAGTCCGCTCCGGATTCCGTTATACGGGTGAGTTCCTCACCGAGTCTGGAGAAGTCTGCCGAAAGCATTGACGGGGCTACTATTACCATGGTCCTCCGATGCACTTCCATCGGTTTAATCTATCGTACGTCCCGGTGGTCAGGTATATAAGAAAGCTAGGGGATTGGAGCACCATGGCAGACGAAATATGCGAGGTCGTCGGATGCAATTCGCCGTCCGAGAGATCCCTCAGCAACAAGAAGGTCGCGAGCACGTCGCTCGAGCTCAAGAATCCCGACTGCAGGAATGTGCATCTCTGCAAAGCCCATTACAAAGAGTGGAAGAAGCTCTCCAAGGATGCCATCCCCGATTACCTCGGTTCAGAGTGATGGTATTGGACATCACCTTCCTTGGTACCGGTGCAGGGGTCCCGTCCAAGCACAGGGGGATGTCGGCGGTGGCCGTACGCAGCGGTCCGCGCATATCCCTGTTCGACTGTGCGGAGGGTACGCAGCGTCAGTTCATGCTCTCCAGACTCTCCTTCATGAAGGTGGAGGAGATCTTCATAACGCATCTCCACGGAGACCATATGCTGGGTCTTCCGGGCCTGCTGCAGACCATGGGGATGTCCGGCAGGAGGTCGCCCCTGTCCGTGTACGGACCGGAGGGCATCCGCGATTCCGTGGATTCCCTGCTGTCGTCCTGCGACGGCATCCTCGAGTACGGACTCACGGTCACGGAGCTGCACGACGGCGACACCGTCCCCGTCGGCAGGGGCATGGTGACGGCCTTCGCGACCCTGCACGGGATGCCTTCCCTGGGTTACAGATACTCGGAGGCCGACGTGCCCGGTGCGTTCGACAGGGCCAAGGCCATATCGCTGGGTATATCCCCCGGGCCGGATTTCGGGAGGCTCCAGAGGGGGGAGACCGTGAACGGCGTATCGCCGGAGATGGTCATGGAGCCCGTCCGCAAAGGCATCTCCGTGGTGTACACGGGGGATACCGAGAAATGTGCTAGCGTCATATCCGCATCCAAGGGGGCGGACGTCCTGATCCACGATTCCACCTATGACGAGGGCATGGAGGAGCGTGCGCACGAGCACATGCACTCGACATGCACCCAGGCGGCGGAATCGGCCAGGGATGCGTCCGTGGGCCATCTGATCCTCACGCACTTCAGCCACAGGTACGAGGACTGCACGGTGCTCCGCGACCACGCACGCAGGGTGTTCCCGGAGACGTACGTAGCGAACGACTTCGACTGTTTCGAGGTCACACGTTCCGGCATCAGACTAGTTTGAGCATATCGGCGCTGGTGACCATACCGACGATCTTGCCCTTCCTGGTGATCAGGACGGCGTTGGAAGCGTTCAGCATGGACGAGAGACCGTCCATCGTGGTGTTCTCGGACACGGTCGGGAACGAATCGTCCATAACGTCGGAGACGCGCATCCTGGACAGCTGGTCCATGCTCTTCCCCGAGTTCAGGAGCTTGAAGATCACCTTCTCGGAGATGCTGCCCACGGACGAATCGCCTCTCAGCACGGGCATCTGGGAGAAACCGGTCTCCCTGAGGATCTCCAGCGCCTCGTGCACCCCGGAGTCCTCCTGCACGGACACGATGTCCTTCGTGGCTATGTCCATGATGGGGATCTCCTTCTTGCTCTCGCCCATCATGTCCAGCGTCTCGAAGAGTTTGACGACGGTGGTGTAGCTGGCGGATATCTTGCCCTGCTCCACCTTGGTGATGGTGCTCTGACTCACTCCGGAGGCCTCGGCCAGTTCGGCCTGGGTGATGTCCAGCATCTTCCGGCGTTTGCGTATGTCCGAGGCGGGCGGGAACTTCATGCGTGGTCCATAAAATATTCATATATGAATATTTGGAACCGTATATCTTATTAAGCGGTACGAACTCCGTTTTTCTATTCTGTAGAAAAAGTCAGGAGCGGAAAAAATGGCAATGGACAAGAACATCTACGTTGAGAACATTCACGACATCCCCACGCCCCGCGGAAAGATCGAACTCGTCGAGAGGAAAGGTATCGGACATCCCGATTCCGTGTCCGACGCACTCGCGGAGACCGTGTCGAGAGCACTCTGCAAGATGTACATGAAGGAGTACGGCCACGTCCTCCACCATAACACCGACGAGACTCAGATCGCCGCAGGTATGGCGGCACCCAGGTTCGGCGGCGGATCCATCATCGACCCCACATACATCCTCCTCGTCGGACGTGCGACCACCAACGTCACGGTCAACGACCAGCTCAAGGAGCTCCCGTGCAAGCCTACCGCACTCAAGGCGGCACGCGAGTACATGAGGAAGACCTTCCCCAACGTCGACGTCGACTCCGACATCATCCTCGATGCCAAGCTCGGAATGGGTTCCGACGACCTCACCGGCGTCTACAAGAGCTCCGGCGTCCTCGCCAATGACACCTCCTTCGGTGTCGGTTACGCTCCCTACTCCATAACCGATACCCTGGTCCTCAAGACCGAGGAGATGATCAACTCCACCAAGTTCAAGAAGATCCTCCCCGAGACTGGACAGGACGTCAAGGTCATGGGATCCAGGGTCGACAACAAGCTGACCATGACCATCGCATGCGCCATGGTCGACAGGTACATCCCCGACAAGACCCACTACGCGTCCGCCATCGAGCAGCTGTACGAGAAGGTGGAGCAGAACGCCCTCGACATCATCGACAAGTCCGGAGAGGACATCGAGTTCAAGCTCGACATCAATACCGGTGACAACTACGACAACAACGTCTACTACCTGACCGTCACCGGACTCTCCCAGGAGATGGGTGACGACGGTTCCGTCGGACGCGGTAACAGGTGCAACGGGCTCATCACCCCCTACAGGCCCATGTCCATGGAGGCGACCTCCGGAAAGAACCCCATCACCCACATAGGAAAGCTCTACAACGTCATGTCGAAGCTCATCGCGGACGACATCGCCAAGAAGGTCTCCAGGGACGTCGAGGTCAAGGTCCGCATCCTCTCGCAGATCGGAAAGCCCGTGTCCCAGCCCCTCAACTGCAGCGTGCAGCTGGTCTCCCTCGAGGAGAAGGCCGCCAAGCTCAACAAGTGGAAGGCCGAGGCGGAATCCATCGCATACGGATGGCTCGACAACGTCGACAAGGTGACCGAACTCATCGTCAATGGAAAGGTAAGGACATTCTGATTATGAGGATAATCGACGCACCCCAATATGGTCCAATGTTCCGCTTCTCGGATGCCAGTGTCTATTGGGCACTGTACATCCTGTCGGACGGCAGGAGGATGGGCCGCAAGAGGCTCGCCGAGGAGTCCGGTGTCGGCGAAGGCAGCATGAGGCGCATCCTCAACACCCTGAAGGAGGGAAACCTCATCGACATAAAACAGACCGGCATCACCATAACCAAGGCCGGCCTGGCATATCTCTCGGAACTCCCCGTCAGGGTCATCGACGTCGATGCATCCAAGATCGTCCTGGGGGACTACTCGCAGGCGGTCCTGGTCAAGGGCGTGTCCTCCAAGATCAACAACGGTCTCCAGCAGAGGGACGCCGGCATACGCGCGGGTGCACTGGGATGTACCACGCTGGTGATGAAGGGTGGGGAGCTCATACTCCCGCCCAGCTGGAGCATCGACGAGAACGAACCCGAGGTGGCCGCCAGGATAAAGGAGGCCAGCGGGATAACGGAGGATGACATAATAATCATCGGCAGTGCGGACGACAGGGTGGCTGCGATAAACGCCGCCCTCACGGCCGCATTCGAGCTGTTCTGAGGCGACGATGAAACACCTTTTCAACATTTCCGTGTACAATTCCGACGAGGAGATGGCGCAGGCCCGTTCGCTCATCCGCAGGAAGGGTACGGGAGTCGACGGACTCGAGCTCCTCACGGGGTACGATCCCGTCGATCCGCATCTCGCCAAGGATGTGACGTCCGTCCACCTCCCGTACGCCATCGATTGGTACGGTCCCGCCACGGGCATCAATGCCGTACGTACGGACGCGGACCCCATGTACATGAGGTTCCACCATTACGGTGCCGACAGGGCGGAGATCGTGGAGGCCATACGCACCGCGATAAGGTGCGCTGAACCTTTGGATCCGATGTACGGCGTCATGCACGCGTCGAGCGCGGACATGACGTCCCTCCTGTCGAGGAGCACGACCTATACCGACGAGAAGGTCCTGACGGTGTTCGCGGACATCATGAACGAGGTCATGTCCGTCTTCCCCGACGGCGAACCGCCGTTCACGCTGGCGTTCGAGAACACCTGGTGGCCCGGACTCAGGCTCCTGGACGATGTGGGGTTCGGCATCCTGGAGGACAACATAGAGTTCGACGACTGGGGCATCTGTCTGGACACCGGGCACATCCTGGTGAGCTACGGCGGTTCCGAGGACGAGAAGGGTGCCCTGAGGATACTGAATTCGTGCGCGGACGGATACAGCGACGACCTGTTCGACAGGCTCATCGCCATGCATCTCCACGTGAACACGTCGGCACACATAATAGCCAACATGCCCGAGGTCGACACCGAGGGGATGTCGTTCGACGATATCGTCGTGAAGGCGTCGGAGAGGATCTCCGCCGCGGACCAGCACCGTCCGTTCAGCGATCCCGCCGTGAAGGACTACGTGGAACGTCTGGAACCGGAGTTCGTCGTGCACGAGATCATAGAGAGGGACATCGTGGACCACATCCGCTCCCATGTGTGCCAGGCATCGTTTTTCATCTGAATCGCGCCCTTGGATTATCTTTTAATACAATCCGCGCGATTGTTCGGTCATGGCGATAGAGAACAAAAGGGTGGAGGATGCACTGGTCCTCGTCGCCCTCATCTTGGCACTGATCGTTGCGCTGACGGTATCGCTCCTCGTGCTCACATGGATATTCTCGTGGGTCGCGAACACCATCGACAACGGTTATGCGGTGATCGGATCGGTATCCATCGTGTTGTCGGCGGCGATGATAGCCTTCGCCCTGATCTTCAGGAAATGAGTCCTCTCACCTGACAAACCCCTTCAGATCAAACCTTCCACGATCCCGATTATCCCGAGGAACAGGTCGGGACATCTCTTCATGAACAGGTTCTCCTTCAGGGCACGGATGTTGTCCTCGTTCTTCCTCACGTCCAGTCCCAAGATCTCCGGACATGTGGTCCCGGACGTCAGTTTCCTGTATTCGGCGAAGAACATCTCCCTCTTGATCATGCACATCCCCTTCGAGGACGGATCGGGTCCGTCGCTGCCGTATCTGAAACCGATCACGGTCAGGGCACCTATGACCGCCCCGCACAGCGACCCCTGCAGAAGCCCCATGCTCATGCAGGACACGGAACGCATCGCGGCGCCGTACGAATCCCCCAATTCCTTCTCGAACGCCTTCACGACGATCTGTGCGCAGTCGTATCCTTCGTCCGTCAGTCTGATGAGCAGGTCCCTGTCCATGCATCCGGAATCGGATGGCAGCGTATAACGGTGTCCGTCGCCGATGTACGGTATGCCGCATCCTTCCGGGGTATCGGTATGTGCGCTATCTTCGTACACTGGCGGTGCATGTCCGTCCCTTCGCCCGGGTCCGCTCCGATGGGCAAGATTATATAGGGTTTTATTATAGGGTGGCTCAGAGGAATGAACTATGGCACGTTTTAAAGAGGCAGAGAGCAGGCTCCTTGACAAGACCGTCTGCATGAACTGCTACGCCACCAACCCTAAGGGTGCGTCCAAGTGCCGCAAGTGCGGATACAGCAACCTTAGGCCCAAGGCCAAAGAGAGCAGGAAGCAGTAAGCGTACCTGCACATCCGCATCCTCGCGGATGTGTTTTGAAACCATAACCGACGCGACCGTATGGTCGCGTTCAATCAATGCATACAGCCTGGGCTATCCTCCGCGACGGTGCCCGGCGTTTTCGCGAACCTTACTTATACGTGCATATTATCGTCGTAGCAGGAGACATCCGAGGGAGAGAGGATGAAGGCTCTGATAATTGACGATAATCCGTCCGTTATAGCGATATTGACGGAGATCCTTAAGATAGACGGACACGAAGTGTTCCAGGCCACAAATTGGGAGGACGCCAAACGTGTGTTGGAGACCGACCGTCCGGACATAATGTTCCTGGATTCGATCGTCGACCAGTCCAGCACCATCCCGTTCATCGACGAGTTGGACGAATCCATCAACACCAGGATCGTCCTGCTCCTCAACGGGAGGGAGCAGGTCCCCAGGGACACGTCGCTCATCGTCCGCAGCATCAAGAAGCCGTTCAACAGCGCGGAGGTCCTGGAGGCCGTCAAGTACGTCGGAGGAGGCTGCACCGAACAGGGTCAGGCCCCCTCGGAGGTCAAGAAGTCCAGGAAGTTCAAGTTCTGGATATTCGGCAAGGACGGTACCGCCTCGGAGGAGAGGATCGTATCCGACGACACCGTACAGCAGGGGAAGTCCTACGTGGTGTTCGAGGATGCGCCGGACAAGATCTACGAGCTCGCCAGGAAGTTCCCCCAGCAGGCCGGGGACCTGATGATCATCACCGGGGAGAGGAAGAAGGTCGTCGAGACCAAGGTCGACGACGAGCACTGCAGGATCCTGCAGGTGTCCCGCGGTGCCAGGGCCGGTTACGTCGACGTCAGGGCCTTGGGGACCATCATGGCCGAGATCATGGAATTCATCAACTTCCAACCGAAACCGGTGATCATCAT
>JBJEZZ010000015.1:0-5054 GCA_051887655.1 Candidatus Methanomethylophilaceae archaeon
GTCAATACGACCCCTCCAGGGAAATCCGAAGGTCATGGGTTCGAACCCCATCCTCGGCACCAATTTCTAACAACATCATGATAGGATCCGATCCGCGGGATCTTTCCGTTCTGCATCCCCGTCCTGTCCGGAAGGCCGTCTCTGCCATACATTTTTGTAAAGCGGATTGTCCTACAATCTCGATATTGTGGGACGTTTGTCGTATAATCCTGATATTGTGAGACATCTGCCTTACAATTCAATTTTGTGTGACATCTGTACTACAATTTCGATATTGTGAGACGTTTTCCATACAATTCCGATATTGTGAGGCATCCGTCCTACAACCACGATAATGTGTGACATTTGTACTACAACTTCGATAATGTGAGACATCTGTCTTACAATTCAATTATGTGTGACATTTGTCTTCCAACTTCGATATTGTGAGACGTTTGACACACAATTCCGATATTGTGAGACATCCGCCCTACACGATCAGGATGCGATACGCAGAATCGTTCCGTCCATGTCCCCTCGCATCTGTGTCATCATCGGTTCCCGGTCGATTCGGCGGACATCCTCTCCTTGACGGATCCCGGCAGGGGGACCTTGGAACCTATGAACGCGGCCACCGCCAGTACGAGCACGCTCTGCAGCGGGAAGCACAGGAACAACAGGAGGATGGACATGAGAGGTTTCCTCGTCACACCGCCGACCACCGCGGCCGTGACCGCACATACGCAGAACACGGGATCGATGGATAGGATCATGGACATGCCGTAACCCAACGCGATCCCCGAGAATATCAGGGGGAAGAAATGTCCTCCGCGCCAGCCCATATTGACGCACATCGACGTCATGACTATCTTGACCGATCCTATCATGATCAGCGTGACGGACGACATCGTCATCCATGTCGTGTTGAGCACATCCGCCTGCGTCTCTCCGGAGAACATCGTCATCGGAAGGATCATACCGCACAATCCGAGCAGCGCACCGCTCACCATGGTCATGAGGACGGTCCTGTCCCCGAACAGCGACGAGATGTCCTTGAACAGGACATCGAGGATGCAGAACATCCATCCTCCGAATGCACCCACCAGTATCAACGGGATCATCCAGAGGAACTCGTTCGCCCCGTACACGACATCCGTGTATCTGGGAAGCGAGAGACCGCCTCCGAACAGGTCGGACAGCAGGAGGAACACGCCGACGGCCCCGGCTATGGCGATGATGTACGCCAGCCATCTCATCGCACGGGGGAGTTCCCATTCCTCGCCATCCTCGGCCGCGCCTTCGAGACCGTACAGGGGTGCGGTGAATATCGCGGACAGTGCGGCATAGGTCCCGATCTCGCTGAGACGCTCGAATCCCTTGCCGAAACGTTTCATGCGGTCCCCGACCCATGTGCATATGCCGGCTATGGCCCCGACCAATCCCGCCTCCGGTCCCACGGACCCTCCGAACATCAGGGGGAGGAGGGCACCTACCGATACCCTTCCGAGTTTGTCGTAACCATAACCGCCGTTCTTCACCTTCTTCATCACCGTGCGCAGACTGTCGGGATACGGACCGAAACGTTTCGTGAACATCCCGATGATCGCTCCTCCGATGACGCACATCACGAGGGGGTACACATCACCGAGATAGATCGGGACCCTGTCCCATATGAAGGATATGGACACATCGATTGCGAAGAGCAGACACCATACGAACGCTCCCGCTATGGCGCCAGTTATGGCCGTGCATACCAGGAACAATATGTCGTTCACCGCTCTTGCGCTGTCCACGCGCCCGTATGCGTGTGGTCCATGTTATAATGTACGGTGGTCGCCCCCTATTAATATCCGATAAGATGATTGCATGAGCGATGGATTGGTACGGCGATATGCGTTCCAGGATGTCCAGGGGCAATGACATCCTGTTCCCCAAGGATTCTCCGTTGCTGAGGCCGTTGGACGATATCGTGAAGGTCACCGACCGCAGGATCCTGATACTGTGGGCATTGGATCTGGCGGAGGGTTCGGTGGGGTACATGGAATCCATCTTTCCCGACGATCACAGACCCCGCGATGCGTTGGATGCGGCCAGGGATTGGGCGTTCGGCAGGGTGAAGATGGGATTCGCCAGGAGGCGCATATTGGAATGCCACGCGATGGCCGGGGAGCTGATCGACCCATGCTGCATAGCGGAATGCCATGCGATAGGGCAGGCATGTTCCGTGGTGCATACGGTGGGACATGCTCTCGGTTACCCGGTGTACGATCTGACGGCCACCGTGCACAGGTACGGTGCGGATGGCTGCAGGGATGCCGTGGAATCCCGTGCGGACCTGTATCTGGAGCGGCTGATGTATTGGAGGGACCATGCGGACTGCCGCGGATACACCTGGGCGGAATTCATCGGGGATGCGAAGAAGTTATAATACGGGCCATTCCGATTTCTGATACGGGGTCGTGTCCATGGGTTCTGTGAGGGTCGTATTCTACAGCGCTACGGGGAATACCAGGAAGATAGCTGAGAGCATCGGGGAATCGGTATCATGGCACATGGGTATGCCGGTATCCTATCACGATTACACGCGCCCGGACGTACGCGGTATACAGCTCTCCCTGGGGAGGGAGGACATCCTGGTCTTCTGCACCCCAGTGTACAGGGGCAAGCTGCCGGCATACATATTCGACGATCTGGACAGGAATCTGAAGGGCGGCGGAGGATACGCAATCTGTGCGATGACCTACGGCAACCGTGCGGTGGACAACGCGTTCGCGGACATGGTCCGTACCGTCAGCGACCTGGGTTTCGTCCCGGTGTCCGCGGCATCGTTCCCATGCCGTCATTGTTACACTGATCTGCTCGCGGGCGACCGTCCCAACGGTGATGACCTGTCCTGTGCCAGACGCTTCGCGAAGCGCTCCTGTGAGCTCATACGCGAAGGCATAGGGGAAAGGAGGCTTACGGTTCCGGGAGTGGCCGGAGGACCGCCGTACGTGCCTTTGGGGGCCGATGGGAATCCCATATCCTTCCATGATGCGGTCCCGGTCACCGACATGTCCGTCTGCACAGGGTGCGGGAGGTGTGTCGGATCGTGTCCGTTGGGATCCATAGACCCATCGGACGTATCCGTCCTGAAGGGTCCGTGCTTTAAGTGCCAGGCATGCGTACGCGGTTGTCCGGAAGGTGCCAAGAGGTTCATCGACGAGAGGTTCCTCTCGCATGTGAGACAGATCGAATCCGAATTCGCGGACAGGAAGGAGATAAGGACGTACTTCGCGTGAATCCGGGATATGGCATCAGTTGCCGACCGGGGAGTACGCCGTTATGCTGAGCGGCATCTTGTTCTCCATCTGCCACACTATCGACATGGGTTTGCTGCCCTCATGCGATACATAATGTCCTTTCCCGAGGAAGATGTACGGCATCGGTATGCCGTCGGCATCCTTGTGCACTCTGGCGAACAGGATGACCTCGGTGCCTCTGGAATCGTGTTCGATGTATCTTTTGCCGGTCTCGGACACATCGGAGGTCTGGTTCTGACTCTGCCAGTGGAACAGACGGTCGTTGATGGCATAGTCCTCGTACATCGTTGACGGTGAGAAGTCCTTCTCCGTCTTGTTGAGATTGATCAGGAACACGTCCGTGTTCCTCTCATTGACGAACAGCACCCCTTCCCTCCATGGATATCTGTATTCCATGGTGTTCCTTCCGAGTGCGGCGAGTATCTGATCCCTGTGATATGAGCAGTAGACCTCCAATCCGCATTCATAACTCAGTCCGGAATCCTTCGACACGGTCCTGAGGTGCTCCGATCTTATGGAGAGTATCGTTTTGAGTTCATCCAGATATCTGCGTTCGGACATCAGGAATGCGAGGAATCCTTTGAACGAACCGTGTCCCACCTTGTTGACGGGCTCGTTGTAGAATGTGTAGTACATCATGGTGGCATAGGTCTCGCCGATACGGTCCAATCCCTTATCGGGATCGTTCAGGAGGTCCAGCATGGAATCCATCCATCTCTTGCTGTCGGCCGTACTGAACTTGGTGAATGCCCTGGCGAAGAGTCTCTCCTTCTCCTTTATCGCATCGGGTTTGATGCCTTTGGATCTCATGCACAGTCCCGTGAAGGTGTTCTTCGTACGGTAGATATCGAAGAGATCCATCTCATTCCATTCCAAGAACTTCCTCAGGTCGGGTTCGTCATCGTTGCTATCAAGGAATATTTTGACCCTTTCCACCAGAGCCGATCTCTTGACGGACTTTATGTTCTCCAATATGTGGTCTCTGGCGACCTCTTCGATCCTCAGATTGCATCCGCATGGGAGTCCCGTGAATCCATTGTTGATCATCGTCTCCACGGAGCCGGATTCGGACGAGGTCAGATACCTGATCTTCTTCTCGTTCATCCTGTATCTCTTGTTACCCTGTCCCACGAAATCCAGGACGGTGAGTTCGGTCTTGTTCTCCGAGAGACGCAGACCGCGTCCGAGCTGTTGGATGAACACGGTCATACTCTCGGTGGGTCTCAGGAAGAGTACGGTGTTCACCTCCTTGATATCCACTCCCTCGTTGTAAAGGTCCACGGTGAAGATGAAATGGATCTCCTTTTTCACCAGTCTCCCCTGTACGACGTCCCTCTTGTCCCTGTCCTCATAGTCCGATGTGAGGGCTTCGGATGCGATACCGTTCTTGTTGAACATATCCGCCATGTATCTGGCATGTTCCTTGGACACACAGAATCCCAGACCCACGATCGAATCGACGTCCGGCTGATATCTGTATATGGCATTGATTATCGCGGCGATACGGTCCCCGTTGTTCAGGTACAGTTCGTTCAGAGCGGATGCACTGTACCTCCCGCGGACGAATTCCACCTTGGATATGTCCACCGGGTCCGTGACCATGAAGTAATGGAAGGGCACCAGCAGTTCCCTGTTGATGGCCTCCGGAAGACGTATCTCGGATGCGATGCGGTTGTTGAAGTATCTCAGGATGTCCTCTCCATCCATCCTGTCGGGTGTGGCGGTGAGACCAAGCAGTATCTTGGGTTTGAAGTATGTGAGCAATGTCTGATA
>JBJEZZ010000016.1:0-5022 GCA_051887655.1 Candidatus Methanomethylophilaceae archaeon
TGTGAGGTGCTACGATGGGAGATTATGAATTGCTCTGTTTAGACGGATGGGAATACGTACAGGAGAAATACACGCTTTCATGCGAGAACAATCACGGCGGACTGCTGAGGACCGTATACAGCAAGAAGAGGCTCGATATCGCGAACCACAACGGTGTGTTCCGCTTCTACGATTGGCTCCCCGTACATTCCGTGATAGAGACGGAGTCCGCCCCCATCGCATTCAGGAACGAGGAGCTCTCCAAGGAACTGGGACTCAGTGACCTCTGGATCGGTTTCACTGGATACTACCCGGAACGCGGTGCGAAGGTGAAGTCATGCACGTTCAAGGAGATGGAGGCGCTGCCCACGTTCGCAAGGCTCAGGGACTGCGGAGGAGGTACGATCATCGTCGCATCCGCGGGGAACACCGCGAGAGCGTTCGCACAGACCGCCAACGATATCGGCAACGACTGCGTCATCGTGGTCCCCAAGAAATCCTACGACAGACTGAAGATCACCGAGGACAGGGGCTTCGCAAGACTGTACACCGTCGACGGGGATTACGCCGATGCCATCCGCATGGCCGACAGGGTCACCGCCCTCATGGGATATGTACCGGAAGGAGGCGCGAAGAACGTCGCAAGGAGGGACGGTATGGGCACCGTCATGCTGGAAGGCGCTGTCGCCATGGGTTCGCTCCCCGACTATTATTTCCAAGGTGTCGGAAGCGGTACCGGCGGCATATCCGCATGGGAGGCGTCCATGCGCCTCATAGGCGACGGGAGGTTCGGCGACAGGCTGCCCGAACTCTGCCTGGCACAGAACGCACCGTTCACCCCCATGGCGAAGGCATGGAACCAGGGGAGGAGGAACATCACCGAGGAGGACCTCGGCGATGCGGAGAAGGACGTGGCGGAGGTCTACGCGGACGTCCTCACCAATCGCAAACCCCCATACTCCGTCAAGGGCGGGGTGTTCGATGCCATGAGCGCCTGCGGAGGGGAGTTCCTCGAGGTCACCAACGCGGAGGCCATGGAGGCGGAGAGACTGTGGATGTCCTTCGAGGACGTCAGACCGGATCCGGCCGCATCCATCGCACTCGCATCCCTGATCAAGGCCGTGAACGAAGGCAAGGTCAGGAAGGACGGGAAGATATTCCTCAACATGACCGGCGGAGGATTGGAGCGTGCCGTCAGGGAATGCGATATGAAGGCGGTCGCGGTCGCCGAAGAGCTTAGATTCGACATGAGCGATGACGAGATCAGAGGGATCATGAATGCATGAGGAAGCAGTGGCCGATACGCTGAAGGCCGCAGGCGCCGACATGATCGTCAGCCTGCCGTGCGACAAGAACAAGAGGTTCACCGATCACATACACACGTGTTTCGATGTCATCGACGTCACCCGCGAAGAGGACGGTGTCGGGATCTGCGCAGGCGCATACCTTGCCGGCAGACATCCAGTCATGTCCATCCAGAGTTCCGGGCTCGGGAACATGCTGAACGCCATGATGTCCCTCACCGACTGCTACAAGATGCCCTTGGTTGTGCTCGGAAGCTGGAGAGGCGTCGACGGCGAGAAGATCGAGGCACAGATCCCCTTCAACTCCCGCATACCCGCACTGCTCGAATGCTACGGCATCGGATGCTACGACGTCTCGTCCGCCGACGACATACCCAAGGTCGGGGAGGCGGTCAGGGACGCGTACGGGAACATGCGCATGAACGTGGTGCTCATCCACCCCAAACTCTGGGAGGGTGCCGCGAGGCTCGGATGCGACTATCCGTCCAGGAAGCATACCGCATCCGTCGACGTGAGGTTCGATGTGCCGGACCCGTCGCTGACCAGGCTGGAGGCCATAGGCGAGATAATGTCCTCCGTGAAGGAGGGGGACATGGTGGTGTCCAACATCGGCGTACCGTCAAAGGAGACGTTCGCGTCGGGCGACCGCCCGCTCAACTTCTACATGCTCGGAAGCTACACACAGGCCACACCGATCGGTCTGGGTATGGCGATGTCGTGCAAAAGGAGGGTGATCGTCATAGACGGCGACGGAAGCATGCTCGGTTCCTCCATATTCCCGGTGCTGGCACAGTACCGCCCCGACAACCTGACGGTCGTATGCATGGACAACGGTACCTTCGGTTCCACTGGGAACCAGGTGAATCCCGCGTACAGTGACGTGGACATGGCCTGCGTGGCGTCCGGATACGGACTCCCGGTGTCGTCCGTGAGCGACCGTGCCGGCATAAGGGATGCACTGGCACTCGACGGGTTCCGTTTCATCCGCACGCTGATCCGTCCCGGCAATTCGGATTCCCCGAACCTCACGCTGCGCGCCACCGAGATCAGGGACAGGTTCATGTCCGCCATGCGCGGATGACGTGATCGCATGGGATTCTCCGCCGCGATATTCGACATGGACGGTACGCTGATAGACAGCGAGAAGCTCAATCTGAGATTCTGGACGGAGGCCGCCGCCATGCACGGGATCGATCTGGCGGAGGAGGATGTGCTGTACATCCGCAGCCTCGATTCGAGGCTGTCCCGCAGATACCTGGAAGGGAAGTATCCGGGGTTCGTGTTCGACCGCGTGAGGGAGACCAGACGCGAACTGATGCGCGTACATGTGGAGACCGAGAGTCTGGAACTGAAACCCGGCGTCAGGGAGGTGCTGGAGGAGCTCAGGTCCAGAGGGATCAGGACCGCCGTAGCCACCGCCACGCAGCCGGTGCGTGCATTCGCATATCTGGAGATGCTCGGCATAAAGGACCTCTTCGACGAGATCGTATGCACCGCGATGGTCCCCAACGGGAAGCCCGCTCCGGACGTGTACGAGTTCGCCTGCGGAACGCTGGGTCTCACTCCGGACAGATGCATCGCTATAGAGGATTCGCCCAACGGTCTCAGGAGCGCCCGCTCCGCGGGATGCACCACCGTGTTCGTCCCGGACCTCACGGGGCCCGACGACAGTACCGCGGAGGTCACGGACCTGTTGTTCGACGACCTGAACGAGATGTGCGGGTACATCGCCTCCCACCCCGATTTCTGATGTTCCCGGACATATTCCCCATCTTCCCGGAAATGTTGTTGAACAAGTTCAAATACTATCTATGCATCTGTTGAACTTGTTCAAGTGATATCATGGTCACGGACTGCGAGGAAGACAAACTGGTAAGGGTGGTATGGTGCTCCGTGGAGCTGTTCCTCAGGAACGGATACGACAGGACCACCATGCGCATGATCCAGAGCAGGACCGGACTCCACAGCGGAAGCATCTATTACATGGTGGAGGGGAAGGAGGGCATCCTCAGGATGGAGGCCGAGGCGTTCATCGGCGACATCATGTGCAGGTCCTCCAGGATCGCCAGGGAGACGGGGGATCCGCGCATGCAGATACTGCTGCCTCCCGCGTTCCTCCTGTACTCCGCATCCGAGTCGGCACGCCTCTCCGCACTTCTGGGTCATATGTTCGCCAACGGGACCGTCCTGAAGGTCTTCTCGTCGATGGCCGCCGAATGGGGCACCAGGGCGATCGATATGGGCAGGGAGGAGATGGAGGATCTCTTCGGATTCCTCTACGGCGGGATAGGCGGCATGATCCGCATCGGTGCGGATTACGACGATTCCATGCGCATGGTCCTCAGGTTCATGGGTACGCTCACCGATACCGAGGAGACGGGACTGTCCGACATGATACGCGAACATGTTGTCCTCGAAGGATTGGAGTTCCACGATACGAGGATAGAGGATATCGACAGAATATACGGAGATGGAGACGATGAGTGAGAAGAAAGGGATAATGTGTGTTGTGGCCTGCCCGCTGCTGGAGGACGAACTGATCTACAGTATGTACACGGACCCGCAGCCCAAGAGGATAATGGTGGCCGACAACGAGCACGCCGTCTCCATCAAACGCAAGATGGATGCCAAGGGCATGAAGTACGAGATGATCACGGAGAAGGAGTTCTTCGACAGACGCGACAACATCGACAGGGAACGGTACAACATACTGATCATGATGAACAGTCTCGGACTCCATGCGGAACCGGAGGATCTGAAGAGCAAGGTCGAGGACGACATCCTGAGGATCGGTTCCTCCTGCGACTGCATCTCGCTGTACTACGGGCTCTGCGGCAACGCCATGTGGGATCCCGTGGAATGGGCGAAGAAGAAGGTGGATGTGCCTGTCCACATATTCCGCGGATGCGACGGGGAGATCTGCGACGACTGCGTCGGAGTGGCCGTCAGCGGCACCAAGAGATACCTCCAGCTGCTGAAGAAGCACCCCGGACAGCTGCTCGTCATCCCCGCAATGGCAGAGAACTGGGAGGAATTCCTGGAACACATGGATATGATGCAGGGCGCCAGCAGCATGGACATGGACAAATACGAGTACATGAGGTGGATGTTCGAGCTCTGCGGATACGAGTTCGCGGTGAAGCTCGACACGGGCCTCGGCGACCATGACCTATATCAGGTCAAATCCAAGGAACTGGCGGACAGCGTCGGTCTGAAACTGATCGAGGGCGAACCGGAGTTCATCAACAGGTTCTCCACCGACAGCATGTACGAGAGATCGAAAGCGGAACTCCCGGACGCATGAGGTCGGGCATACGGCGGATGCCGCCGTATCCCCCCCCCCTCCCTTTCGCTAAAAGGATGAATCAGGCCCTGTGCCTGATCATGAACTTCTCAAGCTTATCGTAAGCCTCGGCGAGGATCTCCACCCTGGGGAGGGTGATGGTCCTGAAGTGGGACTGTCCGAACTCCTGACAGAATCCGGAACCGTGCACGAACACTATACCCTCCTCCTCCATCAGGTTGAGGACGAACTCCTTGTCGGACTTCCAATCGGTGAGTTCGACCTTGGGGAACATGTAGAACGCTCCCTTCGCCCTGTTGACGGAGATGCCGGGGATCTCGTTGAGCCTCTCGTACGAGAACTCGGCCCTGTCCTTGAGCCTGCGGTTCATGTCCACTATGTAATCCTGGGGGCCCTGCAGGGAGGCCTGTGCGGCCCACTGGCAGGGGACGTTGG
>JBJEZZ010000017.1:0-20810 GCA_051887655.1 Candidatus Methanomethylophilaceae archaeon
ATCCGCACAGTTCCCCCTGCACGACTGGCTGCCCGATGCGATGGCCGGACCCACCACGGTCTCCGCGCTCATCCACGCAGCGACCATGGTCAAGGCAGGTATCTACCTCGTTGCAAGGTCCTACCCAATCTTCATCCACTGCACCGATGCGATGATCATCGTCGCACTCATCGGTGGTGTCACCGCGATCTACACCGCGTCCATGGCACTCAACAACATGAACATCAAGAGGGTCCTCGCATACTCCACCCTGTCCCAGCTCGGATACATGGTGCTCGCTCTCGGAGCGGGTGCATACCTGATGTCCCTGGGTATCAAGGAGGACAATTCCGAGCTCATGCTCCTCGGAGGAGCCGGATACGCAGCAGGCATCTTCCACATGATCAACCACGCGTTCTTCAAGGCGCTCCTCTTCCTGTGTTCCGGATCTGTCATCCATGCAGTCGGAACCGAGGACATGCGCATGATGGGAGGACTCAGGACAAAGATGCCGATCACCGCATACACCATGCTCATCGGTTCCCTGTCCATCGCGGGTATCCCCATCCTGAGCGGATTCTGGTCCAAGGATCTGGTGCTCGAGGCTGCATTCGCACCCTACCACCACGGACTCGGAGCAGGTTCCATCTTCATGGTGCTGTTCATCCTCGGAATGATCACCGCCTTCATGACCGCGTTCTACATGTTCCGCATGTGGTTCATGACCTTCTGCGGAGAGCCCCGCGGCCACTGCCACGGCGAGTCTCCCAAGACGATGACCATGCCTCTCTGCATCCTTGCGGTGTTCGCGGTCATCAGCGGTCTGTTCGTCGTGTTCGACGGATCCTACTACATCCTCGAATCCCTCCGTACCACCATCGACACCTTCATACCGTTCCACACCGGAATGGAGATCGTAGAGGAGATCTTCACCTCGATCCCCACCTATGTGGCGCTCGTGTTGGCCGTCGCCGGTATCGCGATCGCTTGGAAGCTGTACGTAAAGACACCCTACGATGCTGAGGCATTCAAACCTGAGAACCACGGTGCACTCTACAACTTCAACGCAAGGAGGCACTACTTCCCCGAGCTCTACAACTGGATCTCCTGGAAGCTCGGAGCCGGAGTCGCAAAGGGAGTCAACGCAATCGACGTCAATGTCATCGACGGAACCGTCAACGGACTGTCCAACGCAGTCGTCGGCGGCGGAGAGGGTCTCAGCGCGGTCCAGACAGGATATGTCCGTGACTACGCAGGTCTCGTCGCAGTCGGTGTCATCTCGATCCTGGCAGTGTTCTGCCTGATCTTCCTTTACGGAGGCGGATTCTGATGGATATTCCAATTCTTTCCTTACTCGTAATCATACCCTTAATCGGAGCTCTCGCAACGCTCTTCATGGGCGGACAGAGGGCTGAAAAGGCAAAGTACGTAGCCGTAGCGTTCTCCGCGATCGTCCTTGCGCTCGCGCTGTACGTCACCTTCGTAGGATACAACAACATGGCGGACCTCGAGAATCTGAAGGAGTCCTATGTCTGGTTCCAGGCAGCCGGTCTCCAGATGAACATCATCTTCGCCATCGACGGCCTCAGCATCCTGATGGTCCTCCTCACAGCCATCCTCGTCTTCCTCGTCGTCATATTCTCTTGGCACGAGGAGGACAAGCCCAACTACTATCACGCGCTCCTGCTCGCGATGGAGGTCGGACTCATGGGTGTCTACATGGCACAGGACTTCTTCCTGTTCTACATCATGTGGGAGGTCACCCTCATCCCGATGTACTTCATGATCTCCTGGTACGGAGGACCCCGCAGGCACTACTCTGCGATCAAGTTCTTCATCTACACGCACGTGGCATCCGTCATCATGCTGATCGGAATCTTCGCGGTCGTGTTCCAGACCCAGATCGGTGCAGAGTACATCAGCTTCGCATTCGAGGCGGTCAAGAACGGCGCTACCATGGCACCTGCATTCCAGACGTTCTTCTTCGGCCTGCTCTTCTTCGGATTCGCGGTCAAGATGCCCGTCCCGCCCTTCCACACATGGCTGCCCGACGCACACGTCGAGGCACCTACCGGAGGATCCGTCCTCCTGGCAGGAGTCATGCTTAAGATGGGATCCTACGGAATCATCAGGATCTGCCTCGACAGCGCGATCTTCCCCGATGCGATGGCGTTCTGGCAGCCCATCATGATCGGACTCGGTATCTTCGCGATGGTCTACGGAGCATACGCCTGTATCGCTCAGAACGACCTCAAGAAGATGGTCGCATACTCCTCCATCAGCCACATGGGAATGGTGCTGGTCGGTATGGGATGCAACTCCGTCATCGGAATCGAGTTCGCCATCTTCCAGATGTTCGCCCACGGAATCATCTCCGGTGTCCTGTTCATGGTCTGCGGTATCGCGGGTCACAACTTCGGCACCAGGGACATGCGTCTCCTCGGCGGACTCGCAGGAAAGTTCCCTGTGTACGCACTGTTCATGATGTTCGGATTCATGGCATCCCTCGGACTGCCCGGTCTCATGGGATTCATAGCGGAGTTCGGTCTCCTCTTCGGACTTTGGGAGTACCTGGTTTCCCAGGGACTCGAGGTCCTCATCGTGTTCGGACTGTTGGATATGATGCTTACCGCAGGTTACTACCTCTGGGCTATGCAGAAGACCCTCTTCGGAAAGCTCACGGACAAGATCGATCTGACCCACTGCCATGACATCGCAAAGAACGAGATCGCTGTGCTCGCAGTCCTCTGCGCACTGATCGCGCTCTTCGGTATCTGGCCTACACTGGCTCTCGACTTCGTGATGCCTTTCGCAGGAGCATTCTAAGGAGTGTGAAAAAATGGCTGAAATATTCGATTCACTCGCAACAACACTGGTCGACACCTTCAAGGAGGCGACCTATGTTCTGCCCGAGCTCATCGTGCTGATTGCAGCATTGATCGCACCCTTGGTGTTCTATCTCACGAAGAACGGCAAGATCGTAGCGACAGTCTCGTTCGTACTCATCGCGGTCTCCGCACTGGTCACGATGCTGCTCATGCACACCGTCAACTACGGTGTGGCAGCCTCCATGTTCGAGTTCGATGCATTCTCGTCCCTGATGATGCTCCTCTTCATGGCGGTCGCCTTCCTGACCATCATGGTCTCCCCGTCCCACGTGGAGACCACGAAGCACGCCGGAGAGTACTACGCACTCATCTGTGCGATCGTCGCAGGTATGATGTTCGCGGCATCCGCGACCAACCTCCTCGCGATCTTCATCTCCGTCGAGGTCGTCAGTATCTCCTCGTACGCACTGGTCGCTCTCAAGAAGAACGATCCCCGTGCGTCCGAGGCCGCAGTGAAGTACCTGATCATCGGAGCGTTCTCCACGGCCCTCACGCTGTTCGGAATGTCCATGATCTTCGGAGTCACCGGAACCCTCGACATCGCGGAGATCTCCGCATTCGTACCCACCATGACTGCCAACTGGGCATTCATCGTCGGTTGCGTCGGAATGATCGCAGGTTACGGATTCAAGATCGCGGCAGTGCCGTTCCACTCCTGGGCACCCGATGTCTACGAGGGAGCGTCCACTCCTGTGTCCGGATTCCTCGCCACCGCATCCAAGAAGATGGGATTCGCAGTACTGTTCAAGATCTTCTTCGCGCTGTTCATCATCGGCAGCACCGGAGTCTTCACCCTTGAGTTCCAGTACGTGTTCGCTATCATCGCGGCCATCACCATGACCGTCGGTAACGTCGTCGCGATCTCCCAGAGCAACATCAAGAGGATGCTCGCATACTCGAGTATCGCACAGGCAGGATACATCATGATCGCTCTCGCGGTCATGAGCCAGTACGCCACCACCGGAGCCATCTTCCACATGTTCACCCACGTGGTCATGAAGGGAGGAGCGTTCATCATCGTGGCCGCTCTGATCACTGCCGGACTCGGCGAGAAGATCGAGGACTACAAGGGTCTTGCAAAGAGGGCACCTCTCGTCGCGGCAGCGATGATGCTGTTCCTGTTCTCCCTTGCAGGTATCCCGCCGCTCGCAGGATTCACATCCAAGTTCGTGCTGTTCTCCGGTGCGATCTTCGTGAACGGCGAGGTCTCCATGCAGTGGATGTGGCTCGCACTCATCGCGGTCCTCAACTCTGCCATCTCCCTGTACTACTACGCACGTGTGGTCAAGGCGATGTACATCGAGAAGCCCGCATGCGAGGACAAGGTCTCCGTACCCAAGCCCTTCATGGTCGCCATCCTCCTCTGTGTGATCGGTGTGATCTTCCTCGGAATCTACCCCGAGCCCCTCATCGATCTCTGCAGCAGGGCAGCGACCGCACTCTGGCTGCTCTGATAGAGCCCGGACACAAACCCCTTAAACCCCTTCCATTTTTTATCATACCAAGGTCAGAGCCAGGCATGCGTATATATCGCGAAGATGGTGCGTAAGTACGTCTGGCTATTGTTTTGCCATGCCATGTTTTTAAATATCTCATAGATATGCCTAAGTAATGGTCGACCGCTGGGCAGATGCCATAGATTCGGAATTTTCCAAGGTGGAAGAGGTCATCCTGGATGCACTCTCGTCCGACAACGAGGAACTCGATGAGATGTGCAAGTATGTCATCCAGTCCGGGGGTAAGAGGGTAAGGCCCGCCGTATGCATCCTGTCCTATCTCGCTTGCGGAGGGGACGATGTGGACAGGGCCGTCAGGGTCGGTGCGGGTTTCGAGATCCTGCATTCCGCATCTCTCGTCCATGACGACATCGACGACGACGGTATGCTCAGGCGCGGACGGCTGACCCTCCACAAGAAGTACACGCTCACGAAGGCCCTCGTGGCCGGCGATTTCATGCTGGTCCGCGGATACAGGTGCCTCGGTTCCCTTCCCGAGGAGCCGATGAACCTCGTCATCAAGGCCGCAGGTATGATGGTAGAGTCCGAATTCGTGCAGAAGGATTTCGAGCACGACCTGGACGTCACCGTCGACGATTACATGGGCATAATCACAGGGAAGACAGCCATGCTCATCGTGGCCAGTGCCGCCTCGGGCGCATACATAGCCACCGAGGACAGGAGTAAGGTCGACCCCATCATCGAATACTCCAACGGTATCGGTCTCGCGTTCCAGATCGTCGACGATATACTGGACATCATAGGTTCCGAGGGCACCGGGAAGAAGGTCGGGATAGACCTCCTCGAAGGGAAGCCCACGCTCCCCATCATCTATGCCATGCAGGACCCGGTGCACGGAGGGGAGCTCAGGGAGATCCACTCGCGTCCCGCCACCGAAGCGGATGTCGCACGTGCATTGGAACTCATCCGTATGACCGACGCGTTGGACAAGTGCTACACGAAGGCGGAGGAGGTCGCTCAGAACGCAATAAACGCGCTCGGACCCATTCCGGACTCCGTATACAAGGATTCACTCATTGGGCTTGCGAAGTACATCGTACGCCGTGACAGGTGATATCGTGACCGAGACAGTCCTCAAGACCGACATCCTCGTCGTGGGTTCCGGCCCTGCCGGTTCCGTGACCGCCAAGTACGCGGCGGAGAAGGGTGCCAAGGTCACCTTCATAGAGAGGCGCAGCAACGTCGGGGTACCCGTACGTTGCGGGGAGTTCATCCCCTCCACCGACCAGGTCGGGAGCATGTTCCCCAACGCCACGGATCTGGAATCCCTGTTCGATACCATACCCGCAAACCTCCGCATGAGGGAGCTGAATGGCATCCGTCTGGTCAACCCGAAGGGTAAGGTCACCACCCTGGATCTCACGGGATACAGCACCGACAGGGACCGTTTCGATCAGTATCTCGCCTCCGAGGCCTGCAAGGCCGGCGCGGAGCTCATCAAGAACTGCAGTTTCAGCCGCATCGAGGACGGTGTGGCGAAGACGTCCCAGGGCGACATCGAATACAAGGTGATCATAGGGGCCGACGGTCCTGGATCCCGCGTGGCACGCGCTCTGGGCCTCAGGAAGAACAGGAACCCCTATCCCGCAGTCACCGCACAGGCGAAGGGGGATTTCGATCCCTATGTGGTCATGTTCTTCGGAGGCATCGCACCCGGGGCATACAGCTGGATCATCCCCAAGGCGGGTCAGGCCAACGTGGGCGTCGGTTTCTCGCCCAAGTTCGCGAACGGTTCGCTTCCGGAATACTTCGAGAAGTTCAGGGCCAAGAACGACCTGGAGATCATGAACAAGCTCGAAGGCAAGTATGTGCCGAGCGAAGGGCCCATCGAGAACACAGTATCCGGCAACGGCATGGTCGTGGGGGACGCCGCGGGACATGTGGTCTCCGTCAACGGCGGAGGCATCCCTCTGGCACTCATCGCGGGACGCATATGCGGTACCGTGGCGGGGGACAACGTGATGAACGGCCGTCCGCTGGAGGACTATCAGACCCAGTGGCGCGATGTGATGCTCAAGCCCCTGAAGACCGCGGCGTTCAACAAGAAGCTGGCGGACATATTCGCGTTCCATTACGAGTGGACCACGACCATGTGCATGGGCATATTGGGTAAGCGCCGCATGAACAATCTGATCATGTGCAAGCGCATCTTCCCGTGATTCATCTCTTACGGAACGCCTTCATCGGCGAACCGCAGATCGGACATTCGGGACTGCGCTCCCTGTACCATCTCTTGCAGCCGATGCACTGGTAGTTCCACTTCTCCACCTTCTTTATACCGGCGGTGCCGACCGCACGGTTGGGTATACCCATGACGGTACAGACGTTCAGTATGGAGAAGTCGTCGGAGAGGACGGTACCTTCCACGTCCAGAGCGAGGGCGATCACGGTCATGTCCACCGGGGACAGGCGTCCGAGATCCCCCGTCCTTCTGGCACAGTCCTCAACCCTGCGGAGCGATTCCTCGGAACAGTCGGACGTGCGCAGCATGTCCCCCCAGAGATCCAGACGCGGATCCTTGTACTTCCTGAGCTCCTTCACGACCCCCGTGGGGCAGACGGAGTCCTCCTCAGGAAGGTTCTCCATGGAGAATAATGCGGAACTGTCCAATACGAGGGTCATGCCCACGCAATCCCTTTCCACATAGATAATTGCACTGTCCGGCACATGCGAAACCCATGTGCCAGAAAAACCTTTAATCAAGATAGACAATCCCGCACCTATGGCAGATATCATTGTCGATGATGACGTAAGACAGATGATCCTCGATGCCAAGCAGGATTATCGTGTCTGTACCGCTTGCAGAGGTCCGGCCCTCGTACCCATCACTGTCAAACCATCGAAACCCAGCGACATCGTCATCCCGATCGGGGACTACAAGCTCTATATCTCCATCGTACAGTCCGAGTATGTGACCAGGGTCTCCATGGACATGCTCTATTCCGAGAACGACATCTATTCGTGTCCCGCGCTGTCGACCCTTCGCAGCATGGGATGGATCGACAAGAAGTGATCATCCTACGCGGACGGCGCCGTCAGCCGCTTCCGCGACCATCTTCTCAAAATCGAGTCTGGACTGATTGGCCGACACCTTCTCGGTACTGGCCTCCGTCACCGGTTTCAGGGGGACCGCCTTGCACCCTCCGGTCTGGATGATGGAGAGGTCGAACGTACCTATCCTTCTGGCGATATCGATGATGTCCTCCTTGTCAAGGCCGATAAGCGGCCTGACGATGGGGAAGTCCAGCATGTTCTGTTCCGCCCTTATGTTGCGGAGCGTCTGCGATGCCACCTGTCCCAGGGAATCCCCCATGATGATGCCGCCGCATCCGTGGTTCTCCGCGAAGCGTTTGGCCACGCTCTGCATCACCCTCTTGCACATCACGCACTGATAACCGGGATCGCAGTTCCTCTTTATCGCGAGCTGGTTCGGACCGTGCTCCGCGACGTAGAGCGGCAATTCCCTGCCGGTGACCTCCGAGAGGCGTGCGGCGATCCTCTTGACCTTGTCGATCTCCTTCGGATCGCCGAACTCCCCGTTGTCCATGTGGAGCAACATGACATCCGCACCCACGTGCGCCATGAGATATGCGGCCACCGGCGAATCGATGCCGCCGGACAGCAGGGTGACGAATCTCATGCTCCCACATCCACGTTCAGAAGATTACGTCCCCGTAATCGTCGGCGAGCTTCCTGGGGGAGGACTTCTCGCACTTCTCGCAGTAGAGGCCGTTGCCCTTCCTGACGAGCTCGGTCTTGCAGGTTCCGCAGAGGGACCTGATGACACCGAGGTGGGCATCCTTGGTGGAGAGCTGGAGCGAGGGGGAGATGCCGGTGACGACGGCCCTGATGCTGTCCCCCTTCCTGAGCTCTCTGGAGACGTCATCGGTGTAGTCGGGGGAGATCTTGGACACATGGATGGTCGCGTACGTCTCCCCTCCGAGTCCCCTTTCGGTACCTTCCTTGGCGACGACATCCGCGGTCGCCATGGTCTTCCTGATGTCCGCTACGACGGCGTACACGATGTCCCCGACCTTCAGGATGTTGGGCGGGTTGGGGGAGATCACCCTGGCGATGCACTCCTCGTCGTTGAGTTCGAGCGTACCGATCTGGGATGCGTAGATCTTACCGTTCTTTGCGAACGTGCCTTCGGATGCGAGGTACTCCTCCTCTACTGCGACCTCGTCTCCGGGAAAAACTTCGATTCTGTTGGACATTCATAATCACCTTATGTTGATCGCCACGATATCAACGGATTTCTTCGTCTTCGTATGGAATGAGAATGTATGAGGGATATCGTACTTATAGGTTCTATGGCCCGTAATCGAGCGGGATGATGCTTCCGCCGTCTCTTCGAGATAGTCCAAAGTGCATGCCATGTGTATGGAATACACCGAATCCGCCATCTCCATTGCCTTCTTCAGGAAGGGCCGGTCCGCATGTTTCCTCTGGGACCCGAACGGCGGGTTCATCAGCACCGTGTCGCATCTTCCGTCGACGTCGGATATGTCCGACAGTACGAAATCCACCTTACAGCCGAGATCGGCGGCGTTGCTCCTCGCCACCTCGATCGCATCCCCGTCCACGTCGTATGCCCTGACGGACGATGCTCCCAGAAGTGCCGCGCCGATCGCGAAGATACCTGTCCCGCATCCGAGGTCCACCACATCCTTCCCTGCGATGTCACCGTTGGCGTAGGCCTCGAAGAGTATGTCCGTGGCTATGGACGAGTTGGTGGGGTATTGTTCCAATCCCACCTTAGGCTCTTTGAAAGGGGCCAGGCCCTGGAGTCTGATCTCCAGTTCTTTCTTCTTCACGTTCCGAACTAGATTCTACCCATATTTAAACAGGCGGGCATCCGTTCATTCGAAGAAGAAATGGGACGGGGATTCCGGTTTGGGCATGAAGCACTTCTCCCCGGTCCTGACGAGCTTCACCGGGTATCTGCCGGATACGGTATCGACGATGTTCCTCATCACGTCCTCCAGCTTCTTCGGGGGAGAGATGACCCTGGCGTTGAGCACGAGTCTGCCGGGTCCCTTCATGAATCTCGATCCCTCTATGCCGTCGACCTGCATCTCCTTCTGCACCAGGGACATCTTGCATGCCGCATCCTCGGATTCCAGCATGACCTTCACGTGGACGATGGAGTCCGCACCGTACTCGGTGGCGACCGCCTTCATCATGTCGGTGGATATGGAGTACATATCCAGATCGTCGGTGGGCGTGATGTCGTACGTCCCGGAATACCATCCGAGCTTGGCCTTCTCGAACGCGAATCCCCTGTTGTCCTCCGCGAGGGGTGCCTTCGTGCTCATCTCGTCGGAGAGCACTATGCCGACGATGTCGGAGATGTTCCTGAGGTCCTTGGAGGACGTCTCTATCATCCTGCATCCCGGGAGTATGGAATCGATCTTCTCCCTCACGGCGTCTATGGTCCCGCGGTCCACGAGATCGGTCTTGGTGAGTATGATGATCTCCGCATCGCGTATCTGGTGCTCGGGGATCAGATCCACCGTGTCCACGGTGCGCTCCTTGTCCTTGGACAGGAAGCCAAGGGCCCTCACGCAGTCGACGACGACGCAGAAAGGTGCCACGCTGAACTCGTCCGGATACATGGTCCTCATGGGGGATACCACGCTGCTCATGAGGTTGGTGGACGAACCGATAGGTTCGGCGATGATGATGTCAGGCTTGCCGTTCGTGACCAGGGTCCTGGCGCTGGAGACGAACTCGTCGAAGTTCTTGCAGAAGCATCCGCCCATGATCTCCCTGGTGTCGAATCCGGCATCCTTGGAGTATTCGGTGTCAACCAGGACGTCACCCTGATCGTTGGTGATTATGGCCACCGATCTGTCGAAATCCGATTTGAGGGTCCTTGCAAGATTGACGGCCAATGTGGTCTTCCCGGCTCCGAGGTATCCTCCGAGCACCAGCATCCTAGTTGACGACATGAGTTTAGAATCGAATAATTGATATTTACCATTCACCACTGGGGCGTCACTCGATGGTGATCAGATTGCGTCTCTGCATGAACGTGCACCTCTCGCACGGGATGGTGAGGATGCAGTTGTCGCCCATCGCGATGCCTTTGAGCGCCTCTATGAATCCCCTGTCCAGGGGCCTCAGTCCGCTCCTCTTGTTCATGCTCAGGATCTCCCTCTCCGAGTGCGTCAGGTCCTTGGGGATGATGTTCTTCTCTATCAGGGATTTCACGCAGTGTTCCGCCTCGTCGACGGAGCACATGTCGCATCTGGCACCCACCTCGTCCAACGGACCGTACAGTTCGGCGATGGGGTCCACGATGTAGATCCTCCTGTCCTTGCCCACGCACATGTGTATGGCGTTCGGGTTGGCGGGTGCGATGAACTCCATCCTCGTCCCCCTGACCTTCTCCTCCCTGACGACGGTCCAGAAGTCCCTGATGTGGTTCATGAGCTGATAGACCAGCTGCTGGTACTTTATCCCGAGCATGTCCGCCAGCTCCTGTTTCGTGACGGGATGTCCGTTGTATGCCTCCCTGTACAGTGCCGACAGGATCTCCTGTCTCATCTTATGCGAGGATATGGCGGTGTATGTGTCGGGGTCCATGTACACCAGTTCCATCTTGCAGCTGCCCATGCATGACAATCAGATTCCGTCTATTTAATATCACTCAAATATTTGATATGAGGATTCCGCACGTATCTACCCTTATATTCCGTGAGGATATTCCAGTGTACGATATGACGGACATCGTATCTGACATCAGGAACGCCAAATCGGAGGCCAGGAGGTTGGCCGCCGTACCGACCGACAGGAAGGATGCAGCATTGGAGGCCATGGCATCCGCATTGGACAGGAGGAGGACCGAGGTCCTGGAGGCCAACGCCGCGGACATGGAGAGGGCCGCTTCCGAAGGCATCGGGAAGGTCATGATGAAGAGGCTGGCCGTGGACGATGCGAAGATCGATTCCATGATCGACGGTATCAGGAGCGTCATATCCCTGAAGGATCCCGTCGGCGAGACTATGTCGTCCATGGAACTGGACGATGGGCTCATGCTGTACCAGATAAGGTGTCCGATAGGTCTGGTGGGCGTGATATTCGAATCCCGTCCGGATGTGGTGCCTCAGATCCTGTCCCTCTGCCTGAAATCCGGGAACGGTGTGGTGTTCAAGGGAGGCAGGGAGGCCACCGAGACCAACAGGTGCCTGTTCCGCATCCTCATCGATTCGATATCGGATACGATACCCGCATCCGCATTCGTCATGATCGAGACCCGCGAGGACGTCAATGCGATATTGGATCTCAACGAATACATCGACCTCCTGATCCCGCGCGGCTCCAACGAGTTCGTGAGATACATACAGCGGAACACATCCATCCCGGTGCTGGGTCATGCCGCGGGGATATGCCACGTGTACGTGGATTCCGATGCGGATCTGGGTAAGGCGTGGGACATCGTACTGGACTCCAAGGTGCAGTATCCCGCCGTATGCAACGCCATGGAGACTCTGCTCGTGAACAGGCGCGTGGCGGACAGGTTCCTGCCGCGTATGGCCGGACTGTTCGCCGAGAACGGTACGGAGATCAGATGCGACCCGATGTCGCTGGAACTCATGGAAGGTGCGATACCCGCGTCGGAGGAGGACTGGGATACCGAATACAACGATTACATCGTATCGGTGAGGGTCGTGAGCACCGTGGAGGAGGCGGTCGATTTCATCAACACCCACGGTTCCCATCATACCGACGCGATAATAACCGAGAATCCGGCCAACATGTCATATTTCATAGACAACGTGGACTCGGCCGACGTGTTCGTGAACGCATCCACGAGGTTCGCCGACGGATACCGTTTCGGCAAGGGTGCCGAGATAGGGATATCCACCAACAAGATCCATTCCAGAGGTCCCGTGGGCATGGAGGGTCTGATGATCTACAAGTACGTCCTGATGGGAGGGGGCCATGTGGTCAGGGACTATGTCGGCGACAGTGCCAGAAGGTTCAAGCACATCCCGTCCGACAGGACGCTGGTGATAAGATGACCGACAGGGCATCGATACTTTCCCATGTGGACACCGTGGTGGTCAAGGTCGGTACGTCCTCCATCACCGGAGGCGGCAATTCCGTCTCCGAGACCTTCATGGATTCCGTCGCCAGACAGGTGAGGGAGCTCAGGGACATGGGGAAGAAGGTCCTCATCGTATCGTCCGGGGCGATAGGCGTGGGTCTCGCGGCCATGAACGCTAAACCCAAGCCCAAGGAGATCCCGATCAGACAGGCCGCGGCATCCGTCGGCCAAGGGATCCTGATGCAGAAGTGGAACGACAGTTTCGAGAAACAGGGATTGCTGGTGTCCCAGATCCTTCTCACATACGACTTCTACTCCGACCGCGAGAAGTATCTCAACCTCAGGAACGCGATACAGACGCTGCTGGCATACGGGGTCGTACCGATCATCAACGAGAACGACGTCGTCTGCGTGAAGGAGATCGATGCCATGTTCGGCGACAACGACACCCTGTCCGCGTACGTATGCAGCAAGATGGATGCGGACCTCCTGATCATCCTGTCGGATGTCGAAGGTCTGTACAACAGGAATCCCAAGATCCATCCCGATGCGGAGATTGTCCCGGTGGTGGATGACGTCTCCTCGGTCATGGACATGGCCGGCGATCCCACATCGAGGGTGGGTACCGGCGGGATGAAGACCAAGCTCAGGGCGGCGGAGATCTGCCACGAGGCGGGATGCTACATGATAATCGCGGGCTGCGACATACCCGACGTGATAACGCGCACCGTGAGAGGGGAGGATATCGGTACTATATTCCTTCCCGGAGAGAAGGAGAGGAAGAAGAGCCGCTGGATCAAGGCCGCTCATGCCAAAGGATCGATAATAGTGGATTCCGGTGCGGCGGAGAAGCTCAGACAGGGCGACGTGAGTCTTCTCGCGGTGGGTATCAGGGACGTCATCGGAAGGTTCGAGAGGGGTGATGTGGTGAACATCGAATGTTCCGGCAAGGTGATCGCCAAAGGCATCCCGGATTACGATTCGGAGGACATCTTCAAGATCCGCGGCATACGCAGCGACAGGATAGAGGCCGTGCTGGGTCATAAGAGCTACGATGATGTCATCAGAAGCGAGAACCTCGTGCTGATGTGATCGTGGGAACCATTCGAAGAACAGGATGATTGGTATGGTGGACCCGGCCGGATTTGAACCGGCGACCTCTGCCGTGTGAAGGCAACGTCATAACCCCTAGACCACGAGTCCTTGATGGGGGCTAGGCGTAAATGATATTTAAGCCATGTGTGACAGCGTTCGTTCCTCGTTAACCTCCCGCGCGCAAGTTTAAAACACCTTGTGCCGTTGTCATGTTCATGTCCGATACACGTGCAGTAATGGAAGTCACCGAAGGTACCGAAGAGGACCGCCAGTACGAGGCAGCGCTCAACGCCGTCCTCCACATGGATAAGAGGGATTATCCGGCATACGTGGGAGGATTGAAGATCGCGTCTGGCCACGACTATCCGGTATCGAGTCCCGTGGACAGCAGCATCATCTTCGGAACGTTCCAGGAACCTGAGGACGGCCTTACGGACAGGGCCGTCACGGTCGCCGGGGAAGCGTTCGAGACGTGGTCCGCGACGGACATAGACGAGAGGATCGCGATATTCGACAAGGCATTGGATTCCATCATCCGTCAGAAGTACAGGCTCGCCGCCATCATCACGCTCTCCGCGGGTATGACACGCGACGAGGCCATAGACGAGGTGGAGAGGCTGATTGAGGTCATCGACGAGGCATGTCAGGACCTGGATGCGGAACCGGAGGGGCGCCCCGCAGGTGTATGGGCGATACTCTCCGAATACAATTCCCCATTGGCATCACCCATGGGATACGCCGCGGCCGCGATACTCGCAGGCAACACCGTGGTCATCATCCCGTCCAAGTACACGCCTGTACCCGTGTTCGCGGTGTACGATATATTCGTGAGGGCAGGTCTTCCGGACGGTGTGCTCAACATCATCACCGACAGGTTCGACAGCACCACGAACTCCCTCGCCAACAACATGGACATCGCAGGTATCGTGGCCGCCGGTTCCGGCGACAGGCTGGAGAACCTCATGTTCATGCAGGCCGACGACGAGCTCCGTTTCGTGAACGAGCTCAAGGGGATGAACCCCATCCTGGTCTACAGGCCCGGGAACATGAAGGACGCCGCACGCAAGGTCGTCAGGTCCGCATTCGCGTTCGCCGGACAGCGCGTGGATGCCTGTTCCAAGGTCGTCGTCACCATCAAGGAGCAGAAGCAGTTTATGGACGAGCTCCTGGCCCTCATCAGGGAGATGAACATCGACGATCCCGCGGAGGCGGACACCGACATGGGTCCGATCATCTCCAAGGCGATGTACGAACGTTTCAACAACCTGATCGATGACAACTTCGACTACCTCGTGTACGGAGGGAAGAGGATCGTCAACGAGATCACCAACGCAGGTTACTACGTCACACCCGCCGTGTTCCTCGGAGCACCGGAGGACGAGGACATCAACAACATGGACAACTCCCTGCCCGTGCTGTCGGTGCAGATCGTCGAGGATGTGGACGCGGCCATCGACATCATCAACTGTTCGGAGTACGGACTGTCCGCGGGTATCATCACCAAGGACGATGCGGTCGCCGATCAGTTCATAAGAGAGGTCAACGCCGACGAGATCTTCGTGAACGATCCCAGCATCATCATCGGCACCGCCTGCAAAGCGAAGGTCGAGAACTTCCTGGACTGATTCACAGTCCGGATACCTTCACCTTTTTCACGTACCTGCGGGCGATGGTCTCCATCTCCCTGAGGACCTTCTCCTTATAAGGGGGGATCTGGTCCAGGGTACCGTCGAAGCATCCGCCGGGTACGAACTGGTTTATGCGGAAGCATTTGGCACCCTTGATGGATGCGCATATGGACTCTATGTCGGCCTCCTTGATGTGCATGGGGACGATGGTCGCAACGAACTCGTAGTCCGCATCGGAGTTCATGATGATCTTGATGCTCCTCTCGATGTCATCTATGTTGCAGATGGCGTTCGTGCTCATCGCGTAATCGTCGGCGTACAGGGGTGCCTTGATCTCCATGCTGACGAAGTCGATCATCTTCGCACCGATGAGGTCGTCGAGAACGTCCGGCATGGAACCGTTGGTCTCTATGCGTACCTTCTTTCCGAGGGCCTTCACCTTCTTCAGGAATTTGTACAGGTCCGCGTTGACGAGGGGTTCGCCTCCGGTGATGATCACCCCTTCGGTATAATCGTCGGATGCGATCCTGAACAGGACGTCCTCGGGATCGAGGAATCCGTCCTTCCTCTCGACGATCCTCCCGTTGTTGCAATAGCAACACCTGAAGTTGCACCCTGCGGTATGCACTATGCAAGACGGAACACCCTCCCAGATGGTGGTGTTGATACCCGTGTATTCCGCGATCCTCATCTGCACCCCTTATGGCCGATTACGTTTTAATTAGTTTCCAAAAAATGTGCTGGGAATAATAGGCGGTGCCACCGGTCCAGTGCGTAGTTGTGAGGTTCCATCATACCGTTATACATGGCAAAGTATCGGAGTCGGGGCCGGTACACCAACCTATTGATACTCTATATGACGAACTAGTATTTAATTTAGGCGTTCCTAAATAATCGACCTATCGTATGATTTATGCAATATGAGGTCGAATCACGGCATTCTCGGATCCCGGGACCCTGTGCTGCATCCTCAGCTGCGGGGTTAGGATATCTTATCCCGCGGTATGTCCGCGTCTAGGACATATTATAACCCTCCTTCCCATAGGGTGTTCCATGAAGTTCAGGGTCGTGTTCCAACCTTCTGGAAGGTCCGCCGAGGTCGATCCCGGCACCACCGTATCGGATGCCGCGAGGACGGCGGGCGTGACCATCGCAACACCCTGCGGAGGCGCAGGCAGATGCGGCCGCTGCATCGTGACCGTCGACGGCGATTCCGACGGCCGCGTGTTGGCATGCATGACCCATGTGGACAGGGACATGACGGTGACGGTCCCGGAGAACGATTCGTCCAAGGTCATCGCGGCGAAGGATTATATGCAGACGGACATAGGCGGATTCTCTCCGCTGTCCGGAGGTCTGGGTCTTGCCGTGGACATAGGTACCACCACCGTCGCGCTGGACATCATAGATATGTCGGACGGTTCCCGTATCGCATCCGACTCTGATGTGAACGGACAGAAGGTCATAGGCGACGACGTGCTCTCCAGGATACAGTACGCCGCCGACGGCGGTACCGACAGGATGAGGGATCTGGTACTGTCGACGATCAACGGTCTGGTGTCACGCAATGCGGACGGCAGGGCGATAGAATCCGCTTACATCGCGGGGAACACCACGATGGAGCACATCTTCGCCGGCATCGATCCGACGCCGATCAGGGAGGAGCCGTATTTGCCGGTGGTGACATCCTCGGAACTCAGGGGATGCGACAGCGGACTGTCCGTGTCGCCCGATGCACGTGTGATCACGATGCCATGCATCTCCGCATACGTCGGAGGGGACATCACCAGCGACATAGTGTATGCAGGCATGGACAGGTCCGAAGAGATGAGCCTGCTCATCGATGTGGGTACCAACGGGGAGGTCGCGCTCGGCAACTCGGATATGATGATCGTGTGCTCCTCATCCGCCGGACCCGCCTTCGAAGGCGGGAACCTGAGATCGGGCATGATGGCGCGTCCCGGTGCCATAGACAGCATCGCCATCAGGGACGGCGAGGTGTCCTACACGGTCATCGGAGGCATCGAACCCAAGGGCATATGCGGTTCCGGGATCATCGACCTGATAGCACAGCTGTACCTCGGCGGTCTGATAGACAAGCGCGGGAACTTCACGGACAGTGCCAGTACCACGGACGGACGTTTCATCGTCCACGGCGACATAGGCATCTCGGAGTATGAGATAAAGGACGTGATCATGACCAAGGCCGCGATATTCTCCGCCGCGAGGTCCCTCGTGAGGAACATCGGTCTGGAGTTCACGGACCTCGAGAGGATCTACATCGCGGGAGGGTTCGGCAACTTCATCAACATGGAGTCCGCGATAGCGCTGGGTATGTTCCCGGACGTCGGGGAGGACAGATTCATCTATCTGGGCAACTCGTCACTGGCGGGGGCGCGTGCAGCCCTGCTGTCGGAGGATTTCCGCGCACGCATAGACGAGGTGTTCTCCAGGATGACGTATCTGGACCTGAGTTCGGATCCCGTGTTCTACGACGAGTACACATCGGCGCAGTTCATCCCGCATACCGATTCGGCACTGTTCCCGTCGGTGCGTTTCTGACGTATACCTTCGTGCAGATTTTATAGGACCAGATGGATTCTGAGCCGATGGACTGGAATTTCGCGACTACACTCATTGGCTCGATGCCTCACAAGGAACCGAAGGAGGCAGTGGATACGATACTCGACGGGCGTGTGGACATACCCGCATGGCCCCAGATGGCATCCAGAGGATACATCGAAGGGATGTATCTCCAGACCGGCGAGCACCTTCCCGGATTGAAGGTCAGCGGGGACAAGGTCATGGTGGACCTTGCGGATTACGACCCCACCGAGATCTATATGGCGATAATCGGTGAGGACCTCGACTATTTCGAGGCCACGCCCGAGCACTTCTCCGGATTCTATGAGTTCCTGGGGCGCGACCTCTCCGGATATGATGTGATCAAAGGACAGGTCACGGGAACCATCAGCGAGGGTCTGCAGGTGCAGGACGATACCGGACGTTCCACCATCTACGACGAGTCATACGGGGAGATCGTGAGGAAGACCGTCAACCTGTGCGCGAGGTGGCAGGAGAGGGAGCTGAAGAAGCACTGCGACAACGTCATCATGTTCTTCGATGAACCGTCCCTGTCCCTTCTGGGCACGCCTTTCGCGTCCATATCGGACGAGCAGGCGCTCCAGTGGATCAACGAGTCCATGGAGGGCGTGGAATGCCTGAAGGCGATCCACTGCTGTGGCAACACCAATTGGTCCCTCATGCTCAAGACCAACATCGACATCCTCAATTTCGACGCGTTCGCGTACGGTAAGGCGATCGTGCTCTATCCCGACGAGGTCTCCGAGTTCCTGAACAGGGGCGGGGTGCTCGCTTGGGGTATGGTGCCCAACAGTTCGCTCATGGACGGGGAGACGCCCGAATCCCTGGCCGACGTCCTCATGGGATACATCGACGACCTGACGGCCAAGGGTGTGGACAGGGAACGCCTGATCCACCAGTCCATGCTGTCCCCGCAGTGCGGTCTCGGAGGTTCCGACGGTAAGGATGTGGACACCGTCCTCAACCTGCTGAACGGACTCTCCAAGGAGATGAGGAGGAGGTGCGGGCTGTGATCGTAGCATTCGCAGGCAAGGGCGGTGTGGGTAAGAGCACCATATCGGCGCAGCTCATCCGCAACCTCTCCAAGAAGGCGCTTGTGCTGGCCGTGGATGCGGACCCCAACTCCAATCTCGGAGAGAAGCTGGGTATCGAGACCCTCGGTACCATCGGCGGGATAAGGAACAGTCTCGTCGCCGATCCCGATCAGGTGCCTTCGAGCATGAGCAAGCAGGATTTCATCCTGACCAAGGTGCAACAGACCATGGCCGAGGGGGATAACGTGGACCTCCTCGTGATGGGAAGGCCCGAAGGGGAAGGATGCTACTGTTTCGTGAACGATGTCCTCAAGAACTGCTTCAACGACCTCATACCCAGATACAGATACACCGTGGTGGACAACGAGGCAGGTATGGAACACCTGTCCAGGAAGGTGCTCCCCCGCGCAGACGTCTTGGTACTGGTATCCGACCCAACCATCACCGGTGTGAGGACGGCCGCGCGTCTGTCCCAGCTTGCGGACGAGGTAGGTGTGAAGGTAGGCCGCAGGATACTGGTGATAAACAACATCCCCGAAGGGGATTACACGAAACTCACTGCGGAAGCGGACCGTCTGGGTCTTACCGAGGTGATTCCCATCCGCCACGACGTCTGCGTCACGGACAGCGCCATGAACGGAGAGGAATTGGTGATACCTGCCGACTCCGCATTCGCGGAATCGGTGGCACACCTGGCCGACATCATTGGGAACTGAGTTCCCTCAGATGCTTCGGTATGTCGCGGGACTCGTTGGTCCCGACGATGACCTTCCTTCCGATGAGCTCCTGGAGCTTACCGGATATACGGGTGACGAGACCGGGTATGATGACCGGTCCGTCGCTCTTCGACAGCACACCCGACTCCGCGAACGCATCCGCTATGCGCTCGGGTTCGAACTTCCCGGCGGAGTATGCGGTGAGCACCGACAGACCCTCCGTGTTGACGATCTGCAGCCAGACGGGTACCTTGGACTTCTCGATGTCCGCGCGTACGGTGAAGTACGTGAGGGAGAAGTTGGTGGTGAACATGATGGGCGAGTGCTCGTCGGGGTTCCCGATGGGGTACAGGTCCTGTTTCACCTGGATGGGTACCTGCGGGTCGGTGTAGATGTTCTGCCTGAGGGTGAACAGCGGGAGGGCCTCGTAGCTCTTCAGATCGTCGAAGATGACGAGGCTTCCGTACTTGAGGGTGGACATGACCGCGGTGGCCACGGCGTATTCGCCGTATCCGACCCTGTTCATCATCGGGTATGCGAAGGGCTTGAACTTCTTCTTGATGGCCGCGCGTCTGACCACGGTCTGCTCCTCGATGACCTCCTTGAGGTTCCGGCATCCGAGGTCGAGGATGATGTCCTGGAACCCTGCCTTCTCGCACCTCTCCACCATCGGGACGGCACCCTCGGGCCCGTCGCAGATGAGTGCCAGCGGGCACTTCTTGGATTTGGCGATGTCGAGGTACGCATCCAATCTCCCTTCGTCCGCACCGTAGATCAGGGGCTTCCTGTCGGCCGCATCCACCGCCGCTTTCACGGCGGCGGCATCCGCGGATTCGACGGCGAGGGGCCCCTTCCATTCGGAACACACCTCCTTCACCGCAGCTGCGAACGTGCCCGCATCTCCGGAATCGTTCCTGACGCAGACCATGTCCGCCTTGAATATCATGCCGACCCTGTCGAACGCCAGGGACTCGATGTATCCGACCCTGTCGGCGATCCCGGCGGGATCCAGTTTGTCGGATACCGTCAGTGCGTACGCGATCGGGTTGTTGAAACGGCGCTCGTGCCTGTAGAGCACGGTCTCCCCGCCCATCTTGATCCCGCAGACGTCGATGGTCTTCACCGGGGGTGCGGATGCCTCGGCCAGTGTGTCCTTGGCCTCCTGTGCCACGTGCGGGCAGTCCTCGATCTTCGCCTTCTGGTTGGAGAGGAGCATGGCGAACGCGAGACAGGTGGGCTGTCCGCAGTCCTTGCAGTTGGTCTTCGGCAGGAGCTTGAAGAATTCTATCGCCG